>NZ_BAABDO010000140.1:0-16070 GCF_039539665.1 Actinomadura keratinilytica | reverse complement strand
GGCGCACCGCCGCCACACCTGCTCGACCCGCTCCGGCGCGCCCTGCGCGGCCCCGCCGCCCAGGCACTCGCGGAGCACGACGCCCAGCGAGTACACGTCGGCGGCGGGGGTGGGGGCGGCGCCGCCCAGCAGCTCGGGCGCCACGTAGTCGGGCGTGCCGAGCAGCGGGCCGGCGCCGTCCGGGCGCCCGGCGGCCGGCGCGGTGAACGCGATGCCGAAGTCGCAGATCTTGGCGCCGGCCGCGGTCAGCAGCACGTTGCCGGGCTTGACGTCCCGGTGCACCACGCCCGCGGCGTGCGCGGCCGCCAGCGCGTCCGCCAGCTGCGCGCCCAGCACCGCGGCCTCCCGCCACGGCAGCGGGCCGCGGGCCAGCCGCGCCGCCAGGGTCTCGCCGTCCAGCAGCTCCATCACCACGTACGGCAGGCGCTCGCCGTCCGGCAGCTCGGCCTCGCCGTAGTCGTGGACGCCGGTGATGTGCGGGTGGGCCAGGTCCGCGGCGGCCTTGGCCTCCTCGTGCAGCCGCGGGGTCAGCTCCCGCGGCCAGCCGTCGCGCGGCAGCTTGACCGCCACCGGCCGGTCGAGGACCAGGTCGACGGCGCGCCACACCGTCGCCATGCCGCCCGATCCGACGGGCGCCACCAGCTGGTAGCGCCCGCCCAGGCGGCCCCCGGGGATCTGCGACATGCCTGGCAGCTTATTCGGCCGGTCCCCGGGGGCGCCTGTCCCGCGCTCCGGTGGTCGGGGCTAGGAGGTCATGCAGTGGGTGTCCAGGTCGCTGACGGCGCTGGACGTCTTGGCGGTGAAGCCGAACGTGGTGGACGCGCCGACCGCCAGGGAGCCGTTCCAGGAGGCGTTGGTGACCTCCACGTCGGCCCCGTTCTGGGTGTAGCTGCCGCTCCACAGCCCGTCGACGGTGCCGCCGCCGGCGAAGGTCCAGTGCACCTTCCACCCGTTGATCGGCACGGTGCCGGAGTTGGTGACCGTCACCTCGCCCTGGAACCCGCCGTCCCAGGTGCTCACCGTGCGGAACTCGGCGGTGCACACCGCGCCGGGCTGCTGGGTGGGCGTCTCGGTCGGCGGGGTCGTGGGGCCGCCGCCGTCCGGGCCGATGCCGGTGACCTCGCCGTTGCCGCCGTCGAACACCACGTCGGAGCAGTTGTAGAACGTCTCCTGGCTGTCGGAGCGCTGCCACACCGAGTAGATGATGTGCCGACCGGTCTTGCCCGACGGCAGCCGCGCGTTCCAGTAGTAGTAGGCGCTCTCGCTGCCCGGGGAGCCGACGCTCGGCGGGTCGGTGACCTCGTCGAACGGCTGCTCCTCCAGGTCGTCCCAGGTCAGCGGGCGGGTGGGGCTCCAGCTGTCCTTGGTGATGTAGGACCGGAAGGTGCCCGGGTGCGCGGCCCACTTGTTGTAGCGCATCTGGATCTGCGCGCCGGCCGTCAGGTGCGTGACCGGCCAGTCGTCGCGCGCCAGGTCGAAGCCGCTGAAGTCGTACACCTTCGCGTCGGCGCTGCACAGCTTGCCGTCGGGGATGAAGCCGCGCATGCGCCCGGCGCCGTCGGAGCGCAGCACCGCGAACCAGTTGTAGAGCGAGTTGGCGCCGCTCTGCGCGACCGCGGCCGCGCACGCGGGGTTGTTGGGCACGATCTGGCCGGTCGAGGACAGCCCGTCCTTCCAGCACAGGTACGTGCGGCTCCCCGGCATCATCATCGCGCCGTGCGCGGACGCCGGGGCGGCCGTCAGCACGGCTCCGAACACGGCCGCCGCCGCTCCGAGCGCCCCTCCGGCGAGCACCGCCCGCCGCCGCTGCCTCATCGAAACGCCTCCGTTCCTCCGCCCCCTGGTCGTGCCTGCGGCCGCCGCCGGACCCGCGGCGGCCCTTGCGCTGGAACGTAACCGGAGGCGGCGGGTCGGATGAACGGCCCTTTCACGCTTTCATGGGTTCACTAGACTGTTTCGAAAGCGCTTTCCACCTGGCGGGGGGTCAGATGGTCACTCTGGAGGACGTGGCGCGGCACGCGGGGGTCTCCCTCGCCACCGCCTCGCGGGTGCTCAACGGCAGCAACCGGCGGGTGGGGGCCGCCCTCCGGCAGCGCGTGGAGCTGGCGGCGGCCGAGCTGGGCTACGAGCCGGACGTCACCGCGCAGGCGCTGGCCCGGGGGTCCAGCAACGTCATCGGGCTGGTCGTGCACGCGCTGACCGACCCCTACTTCGCGGCGCTGGCCGAGGGCGCCATGCGCGCCGCCGACCGGCACGGGCTGACGGTGATGGTCGGCACCACGCACCGCGATCCGGAGCGCGAGATCGCGGTGGTGTCCACGCTGCGGGTGCAGCGGGTCCGCGCGATCGTGCTGGCGGGCTCGCGCACCGGCGACGAGGCGATCACCAAGCGGCTGACCGCGGAGCTGACCCGCTACCGCGACGCCGGGGGCCGGGTGGCGTGCGTCGGCCAGGACCTTTTGGGCGTCGACACCGTCGCCCCCGCCAACCGGGAGGGCGCGGCGGCCCTGGCCCGGTCGCTGGCCGGCCTCGGGCACCGGCGCTTCGCCGTGCTGGCCGGCCCGCCCGGGCTGCTCACCGCCGCCGACCGCACCGCGGGCTTCACCGCCGCGCTGGCCGACCTCGGGCTGCCCGCCCCCCGCGTGCTGCACGGCGACTTCGACCGCGACGGCGGCTACGCGGCCGCGGCCGAGCTGGCCGGTTCCGGCCTGGACGAGGTGTCCTGCGTGTTCGCCGTCAACGACGTCATGGCGCTGGGCGCGCTGGCCGCCCTGCGCGACCGCGGCGTGGACGTCCCCGGCGACGTGTCGGTGGCCGGCTTCGACGACATCGCCACCCTCCGCGACCTGGTGCCCGCCCTGACCACCGTGCGCCTGCCCCTCGCGGAGATGGGGGAACGGGCGCTCGACCTGGCCCTGTCCGACTCCTCCGAACCCGCCATCGAGCCGGTCGCCGCCGAGGTCGTCCTGCGCGCCAGCACCCGCCGAGTGTGAACCGGCCCCGCGACCGGGCGGCCGGCGGGGCTTCGGGCGGCCTGTCGTCCGGGTCCCCCGGCCCGCGGGCAGCGCGGGCCGGGGGCGGAGGCGCTGCGGCCGAGCGGCCGCGGGTGGGGCGGATCAGGGGTAGTTGGGGTTGTTGGCGTCCGGGATCTGGATGCTGATCGGCAGGTCCCCCTCCGACAGGTAGAGCAGGACGCCCAGGCGCAGGATCTCGTCGAAGGCCCAGTAGGCCTTCTGCACGATGCCCGGCGCCTTCTCCAGCGACAGCAGCCCCTCCCGGACGGCGATGAAGGGCTCCCAGGCCGTCTCGAAGACCGGGTCCCACAGCGGCTCCCGGGGGATCTTCAGCCAGTTGGCGATCTGGTCGCCGAGCACGTAGCGGGTGAGCGCGCCGAGGACCGGCTTGGTGATGAGGCCGAAGTCGAGCTGGGCGCCCAGGTTCAGCAGCATGTCGGCCAGCTTGATGCCCTCGGGCGTGGGCGCCAGCAGGGGGTCCAGCACCTGCTCGGCCTGGGCGTTGGCCTCGTCCCAGGACTTGGGGATGTACTCGTCCTTGATGCCGAGCATGTGCGCGGCCACCTGCCAGGAGTGCAGGAACGCCTCGGACTCGGCCTCGGGGATCGGCACCTTCCACTTCTTCAGGTTCTGCATGACGGTCGTGGGCAGGCTGTGCCAGGTGACCATCATGTCCCGCTGGCTGATCGGGATCTCCTCGTCGGCGACCTTCGTCCAGTGCGGGGACTGCGGCAGCAGGTGGCGCACGCCCGCGTGCGCGAGCCGGGTCTTGACGCAGGTCACGATCATCTCGCCGTCCGGCTTGTAGGCGTTGGACGTGCCGATGTCGTATCCGAGCTTGGCGGTCTTGGTGATGCGGTCCTTCATGTCCGCACCGCCCTTGGAGTAGTAGACCGCGCGCGCCTCCCGGGGGATGACCGTGCTCATCATCCCGCTGGCGAAGCCGTAGGTCACGCCGAGGTACAGGCCCCGCTTCTCGTTGAACTGGTAGGCGGTGGCGAGCTTGCCCTCGTCGGCCCACGACGGCACCTTCCGGGCCTCCTCCATGAAGTCCCGCAGGTCCGCCGGCAGCCCGTCGGGCAGCGGCTGGCCGTTCTTGGTCCACTTCTTCAGCAGCTTGTTGACCTTGGGCACCTCGCCGCGGTCGATCAGCGAGGCGACCAGGTCGTCGGCCTCCGGGTCCCAGACCCGCCGCGGGTCGGCGCCCTCTCCGGTGCCCGCCACCGAGCCCTTGGGCGACCACGTCCACAGTGAGCTCGCCTGGGCGGGCGTCGCGACGCCCAGCGCGCCGAGCGCGCCCAGCGTCCCGCCCGCCATCAGCACGTTGCGCCTGCCGGGTTTCTCCATGTCCTGCTCCTCCTCGGGGCCGAGAGCACCGCCCATTCTGATACGGTGATACATAACTCGTATCTGCGTATCATCGACGGCACGTCCAATACAGCACACTGTGGCGGCCGCCACAAGACCCGAACGCGAACGACCGAACACGAACGGCGCCGCCGGAGGGTGAGGCAGAATCAGGCGAGCCGGGAGGAGCTCATGGAACCTGCGCTGTCCGCCCTGATGACGGCCTCGGGCACCGAGTCGCTGCTCGAACGCGCCTACAGCGACGCCGTCGAGCAGGTCGACGACATGGACGAGACCAGCACCCAGATACTCGACGCGGCCTATGAGCTGTTCTGCCGGATGGGCGTCCAGCGCTCCACCATGGAGGACGTGGCCCGCAAGGCGGGGGTGTCGCGGATCACCGTCTACCGCCGGTTCGCCACCAAGAACGCACTGGTCGAGCATGTGGTGCGGCGCGAGTTCCGCCGGTACTTCGACCAGTTCCTGCGCGATATCCAGCAGGCCGAGACCGCCGCCGACCGGGTGGTGCTGGGCTTCGTCAGCTCGCTGCGCGCCATCCGCGGCAACCCGCTGATCGGCGGGCTGATCGACACCGAACCGGACCTGCTGGTGCCGTCGATGATCAGCGACGGGGGGCGCACCCTGGCCACCGTGCGGCAGTTCGTCGCGGGCCAGCTGCGCCAGGAGCAGCAGGCCGGCAACGTGCGCGCCGACCTGGACACCGACCTGGTGGCCGAGATGATGGTCCGGATCTCCGCCTCGTTCCTGGGCATCCCCAGCCACCTCGTCGACCTCGACGACGACGAGCAGCTGGCCATGGTGGCCCGGCGGTTCCTGGTGCCCATGCTGGAGGCGCCGCCTCCCCCGGCCGAGCCCGGATAGCCCGCCGCCCCGCCGGCGTTCCGGCGTCGGGGGACGGCCGGCGCCGCGCGGCGGGGCGCGGCACCGGCCGCGGGGGTTCAGCCGAGGAAGGGGGCGACCAGCGCGGCGAAGCGCTCCTTCATCGTCGCCAGCACCGCGTCCGGGTCGGCGGCCCAGACGTCGGCGTTGAAGATCTCGACCTCGACGTCGCCGTCGTAGCCGGCGGCGGCGACGGCCCGCGTCAGCGGGGCGAAGTCGATGACGCCGTCGCCCATCATGGCGCGGCCCAGCAGCACGTCCTGCGGGAGCGGGTGCAGCTGGTCGCACACCTGGTAGGTGGCGACGCGGCCCTCCGCGCCCGCGCGGGCGATCTGGCCGCGGACCTCCGGGTCCCACCAGATGTGGAAGGTGTCGACCGCGACTCCGACGTGCTCGGCCGGGTGCGGGGCCGCCAGGTCGAGCGCCTGCTTCAGCGTGGACAGCACCGCGCGGTCGGCGCAGTACATCGGGTGCAGCGGCTCCAGCGCCAGGCGGACGCCGCGTTCGGCGGCGTAGGGCGCCAGGACCTGCAGCGCCTCGGCCACGCGCGCGCGGGCGGCGCCCAGGTCGCGGGAGACGCCGTCGCCCAGTGCCTCCCCCGGGACGACGCCGGGCAGGCCGCCGACCACCAGCACCAGGCAGGCGGCGCCGAGCTCGGCGGCCTCGTCGATGGCGCGGCGGTTGTCGTCCAGCCCGGAGCCCCCGGTCAGGAAGCCGCCCCGGCACAGCGACGAGACGCGCAGGCCCGCGTCGCGCACGAGCTTGGCGGTGGCGGCCAGGCCGTGCTCGGCGACGGGCTCGCGCCACAGGCCGATGGCCTCGATGCCGTGGCGCCGGCAGCCGTCCACGGCCTCGGGCACCGACCAGCGCCGGGTCGTCCACTGGTTCAGCGACAGCCTGCTCACGCCCTGCCTCCCGTCGTCCTCGCTCCCGGGCCGCCCCGGCCCGCTCACTGGTCCACCCCGTGGACGGCCAGCAGCGCGCGCATGCGGCGGACGGCCAGGTCGGGGTCGGGCAGCAGGCCCGCGGCGTCGGCCAGCCGGAACACCTCGGCCAGGTGGACCACCGAGCGGGCGCTCTGCGCGCCGTTCACCATCGTGAACGCCTCCTGGTGCCCGGCGAGCCAGGCCAGGAACACGATGCCGGTCTTGTAGTGGTAGGTGGGCGTCTCGAAGATCTTGCGGGACAGCGGCACGGTCGGCCCGAAGATCTCGTCGTAGGCGGCGGTGTCGCCGGCGTCCAGCGCGTGCAGGGCGGCGGCGGCCGCGGGCGCGATCGCGTCGAAGATGCCCAGCAGCGCGTCGCTGCCGGAGGCGATCAGGTCCGGGTAGTTGAAGTCGTCGCCGGTGTAGAGGCGGACGCCGGCGGGCAGCCCCGCGCGGATCTCGACCTCCCGGTCGGCGTCCAGCAGGGACACCTTGACGCCGTCCACCCGGGGCGCGTGCTCGCGCACCAGGTCGAGGAAGTGGCCGACGGCCTTGTCCAGGTCGTCCGAGCCCCAGTAGCCCGCCAGGTTGGGGTCGAACATCTCCCCCAGCCAGTGCAGGATCACCGGGCGGTCGGCCTGCTCCAGCAGCCGGCCGTAGACGGCGCGGTAGTCCTCGGGGCGGCCGCGGGCGATCCGGGCCAGCTGGCGGCTGGCCATGATGATCACTCCGGCGCCGGCGTCCCGGACGACCTCGATCTGCTCCTCGTAGGCGGCGACGACGTCGTCCAGGGTGGCCGCGTCGGGCCGGTGGTCGGTGCCCGCGCCGCAGGCCACCAGCTCCGCCGGGTCGCCGAGCGCCGCGGCCTCGGCGGCGCTGCGGCGGATCAGCTCGCGGGTGGCGGCCCAGTCCAGGCCCATGTTGCGCTGGGCGGTGTCCATCGCGTCGGCCACGCGCAGGCCCAGCGACCACAGGTGCCGGCGGAAGCGCAGCGTGGCCTCCCAGTCCACGGCCGCGGGGACGCCGGGGCCGTTGTCGGCGCGCGGGTCGGCCACGACGTGCCCGGCGGCGTAGGCGATGCGCGACGACGGCGGTCCGGACGGCGTCCGCCAGGCGCGCGGCTCGCCCGGGGTGTACCGCTCCGAACCTCCGTCCGCGGTCGGCAGTTTCAGCTCGCGCATGCGCGTCCTCCGCTCGCTTCCGTGCTCGCTTCCGTGCTCGCTTCCGGGGCGCCGGGGAGCCGGCGCCCTGCCTTCCCGCTGCGGGCGCCGGAGCGCCCCTGCGGCTCGTTCATCGGGCTCACTCCCCGCCGAGGTCGATCGGGGCCAGCTCGACGCGGCGTCCCTCGGCCGACGACAGCAGGCCCGCCTCGGCGAGCTGCACGCCGCGCGCGCCGGCCGCGAAGTCGTGCGGGAACGGGGCGTCCTCGACGACGTGCCGGACGAACATCTCCCACTGCACCTTGAAGCCGTTGTCGAAGTCCTCGTTGTCGGGGACCTCCTGCCACTGGTCGCGGAACTTCTCGGTGACGGGAAGGTCGGGGTTCCACACCGGCTTGGGCGTCATGGCGCGGTGCTGGACGCGGCAGCGGCGCAGCCCCGCGACGGCGCTGCCCTCGGTGCCGTCCACCTGGAACTCCACCAGCTCGTCGCGGAACACCCGGGTGGTCCAGGAGGAGTTGATCTGCGCGACGATCCCGCCGTCCAGCTCGAAGATGCCGTACGCGGCGTCGTCGGCGGTGGCGTCGTAGGGCGCGCGGTTCTCGTCCCAGCGGCGCGGCACGTGGGTGACCGCGCGGGCCGTCACCGCCTCCACGCGGCCGAACAGGTTCTCCAGCACGTAGTGCCAGTGCGGGAACATGTCCAGCACGATGCCGCCGCCGTCCTCGGCCCGGTAGTTCCAGCTGGGCCGCTGGGCCTCCTGCCAGTCGCCCTCGAACACCCAGTAGCCGAACTCGCCGCGCACCGACAGGATCCGGCCGAAGAAACCGCCGTCCACCAGCCGCTTCAGCTTGCGCAGCCCCGGCAGGAACAGCTTGTCCTGCACGACCCCGTTCTTGACGCCCGCCGCCCGCGCCGCCTTGGCCAGGGTGATGGCGTCCTCGAGGGACTCGGCGGTGGGCTTCTCGGCGTAGACGTGCTTGCCCGCCTCGATCGCCCGGGTGACCGCGCCCACGCGGGCGGAGGTGACCTGGGCGTCGAAGTAGATCTCGGTCTCGGGGTCGGCGAGGGCGGCGTCCAGGTCGGTGGTCCAGTCGGCGATGCCGTGCCGGTCGGCCAGCGCGCGCAGCTTGCCGGCGTTGCGGCCGGCCAGGATCGGCCGCAGCCGGACCCGGCCGCCGCCGGCGAGCGGGACGCCGCCCGCCTCGTTGATCGCCAGAACGGAGCGCAGCAGGTGCTGGCGGTAGCCCATGCGGCCGGTCACGCCGTTCATCACCACGCCGAGGGTGCGTACGGTCATCGTTCTCCTTAGGGGCGGACGGAAAAATGAAGTAAGCGCTTTCCCGCACCCTAGGCCGGAAAGCGCTTACTCTCAAGTGTCCTGGTCAGCGCACCCCGTAGAGGTGTTCGAGCGCCAGCTGGTCCAGCCGCTCGAACGCCGCGCCCCGCGCCGCCAGGGCCTCCACGTCAGGGGTGAACTCGCGCACCGACCGCCAGTCCTCGCCCTCGGCCAGCGTCGGGACGGCCAGCTCGTCCACACGCGCCGCCCGCAGCGCCTCCTGCACCTCGGGGTCGGCCCGGAACGCCCGCACCTTCTCCCGCAGGATCAGCCAGTTGCGCATGCAGCCGCGCGCCGACTCCCACACGCCCTCGTCGTCCTCGGTGCGCGGCGGCTTGAAGTCGAAGTGGATCGGCCCGTCGTAGTCGCTGCCGTCGATGAGGTCGACGACCCAGAACGCGCCGCGCGCGTTGCCCGCGCCGAACCGCAGGTCCTGGTCGTAGCGCGGGCCGTTCTGCCCGTTCAGGTCGATGTGGAACAGCTTGCCGTGCCACAGCGCCTGGGCCAGCCCGTGGGTGTAGTTCAGCCCGGCCATCTCCTCGTGCCCGACCTCGGGGTTGAGGCCGACCAGCTCGGAGTGCTCCAGCTCCTCGATGAACGCCAGCGCGTGCCCGACGGTCGGCAGCAGGATGTCCCCGCGCGGCTCGTTGGGCTTGGGCTCGATGGCGAACCGCAGGTCGTAGCCCTTGTCCAGGACGTAGGCGCCGAGGATGTCGAACGCCTCCTTGTAACGGTCCAGCGCGGTCCGCACGTCCTTGGCCGCCCCGGACTCGGCGCCCTCCCGGCCGCCCCAGCACACGTACACCTTGGCGCCCAGCTCGGCGGCCAGGTCGATGTTGTCCATCACCTTGCGCAGCGCGAACCGGCGCACGTCGCGGTCGTTGGCGGTGAACGCCCCGTCCTTGAAGATCGGGTGGCTGAACAGGTTGGTGGTCGCCGTCGTCACCACCAGGCCGGTCTCGTCCAGCGCCTTGCGGAACGCGCCGATGCGCTCGTCGCGCTCGGCCGCGGTCGCCTCGAACGCGAACACGTCGTTGTCGTGGAAGTTGACGCCGTACGCGCCGATCTCGGCCAGCTTGCGCACGGCCCGCTCGGCGGGCATCGGCGCCCGCGTCCCGGGGCCGAACACGTCGACGCCCTGCCAGCCCACCGTCCATATCCCGAACGAGAACTTGTCCTCCGGGCGCGGGGTGTAGCGGTCCTCGGTCACGAATTCCTCCTCTGTGCGTTGCGGTGGTTTCACCAGGTCGCGGTGGCGTCGCGCAGCGCGCCGTAGCGGGCCCGGACGGCCTCGGCGGCCGCCGCGTCGCCGGGTGCGGCCTCGTGCTCGGTGGCGGGGCGATCGGGCCAGGGGACCCGCTCGTGCGTCCCGGCCAGCGCCTCGGCGGCCTGGCGGGCGTCGCCGAGCGCCACGTACTCGGCCGGTTCGGGGACGGTGACGGGCGCGCCGAGGATCGCCGGCGCCACCGCCCGCACCGCCGCCGAGCCCGCGCCGCCGCCGCTCAGCAGCATGCGCCGCGGCGTCACGCCCTGCGCGGCCAGGTGGCCGACGGCGTCGGCCAGCGAGCACAGCAGCGCCTCGACGGCCGCCCGCGCGATGTTCTCCCGGGTGGCGTTGGACGTGGTCAGCCCGGACAGCACGCCGGTGGCGTCCGGGCGGTCGGGGGTGCGCTCGCCGTCCAGGTACGGCAGCAGGGTCAGCCCGCCCGCCCCCGGCTCGGCCGCCAGCGCCAGGCGCGACAGCTCGTCCAGGTCGGCGCCCACCATGGCGGCGGCCGAGGTCAGGATGCGCGCGGCGTTCAGCGTGCACACCAGCGGCAGGAACCGGCCGGTCGCGTCGGCGAACCCGGCGACCAGCCCGGACGGGTCCGCGGCGGGGCGGTCGGCGACCGCGTACGCCGTGCCGGACGTGCCGATCGACAGCACCACGTCGCCCTCGCGCAGGCCGAGGCCGAGCGCGGCGCCCATGTTGTCGCCGGTGCCGGGGGCGATGCGGGCGCCCCAGGCGGTCTCGCCGACCGTCTCGCCCGGCGCCGCCACGCGCGGCCGGGCGAACTCGTGGCCGAGCGCCGCCGTCGCGATCTCCGGCAGGTAGCGGCCCTCGGCGGGCGACCAGTACCCGGTGCCGGACGCGTCGCCGCGGTCGGTGACGTGCTCGGCGGCGCCGAGCCGCCGGGTCAGCCAGTCGTGCGGGAGCAGCACGGCGGCGGTGCGGGCGGCGTTGTCCGGTTCGTGCTCGGCCATCCAGCGCAGCTTGGTGACGGTGAACGAGGCGACCGGCACCGATCCCGTCCGCTCGGCCCAGGTCTTGGCGCCGCCCAGTTCGTCGACCAGCGCGCGGGCCTGCGGCGCCGAGCGGGTGTCGTTCCACAGCAGGGCGGGGCGGACCGCCTCGCCGCCCTCGTCCAGCGCCACCATGCCGTGCTGCTGCGCGGCCACGGCCACGGCGTCGGCGCGTTCCAGCAGCGGGCGGGCCCGGTCGAGGGCCCGGCTCCAGTGCCGCGGGTGGCATTCGGTACCGTCGGGGTGGGGCGCGGAGACCTGGTCGACGATCGCGCCGTCCTCCGCCCGGCAGAGGACGACCTTCGTGGACTGGGTGGAGGAGTCGATCCCGGCGACGAGCATGGTCCTCCTCGGAAGGGGGTATCGCGAAAGCTTTCGGAGGGCGCTCCGAAGAACTTTCGAAACGCTTCGACTGCGTGCAGCCTACGACGCCTGTGACCGTCGGCACAACGGACGTCCGTCCCTGGACCTCGCCACGCGGCCTGCCCGGCCCGGTCGCCCCGCCCCCGGCGGACGCTCGAAGCGGACGACGATCCGACCGCGGGCCGCGTTCCCCGCGCCCGGCCGGACGGCCGCACAGCCGCCCGGAAACCGCGGTCGGGTCGCAGCCGGCACGGCACCGTCCCGATGTTCCCCCGCCGTCCGCTGATTGTCACGGCAGTCGCCCCGTGAACCCCTGCGGGAATCACGGAGCGACCGTCCGGAAACTCCGGGGTGTTCTATCGGGGAGTGCTCCTGCTCTCGGCGCCCTGGGCGAACAGGGCGCGGAAGGTGATGGGGCCGACCTCGCCGTCGGCGTCGATTTCCTTCCGGGTCTGGAAGTTCTTGACGGCCGTCGCGGTCCTCGGCCCGAAGACGCCGTCCACCGCGAGGGCTGCGCCGAGCCGGTTGAGCGAGTACTGCAGCCCCTTGACCAGCTGGGCGCGGGTGTCACCCTGGCGGGCGATGCCGTGGTCGGTGCGCAGTGTCACCCAGGTCTCGTCGTTGACCGTTCCGGTGCCCACGAGCTCGCGGTCGGCCTGGTACTCGCGGACGGCGGCGACCAGGGCGTCGTCGAAGACATCGGCCCCGGAGGCGCCGGGCGTGCAGGTGGTGCGGTGGATCTGGGCGAGCAAGCAGCGCACCGCCGCCACCCGGTAGCCCTTGTCTCCCTTCTCCAGCGTCACCCAGGGCTGGGCCTCGATGGCGGCGAGGACGCGCCGGTCGGTGTCGGCGCCGTCGGCGTGGGCGGCGGCCGTCCGGCCTCCGGCGGCGAGGACGGAAATGGCGGCGGCCAGGGGCACCGCCGCGCGCAATACGGTCTTCATTCAGCCTCCTCTTCTGAATCGCCGACCGTCTTGCCAATGAGGACGCGGTATTGCAGCGGACGGTTTTCACGAAATTCAAAAGATTCGCCGGACGGGCGCCATTGACGCGTGATCACAAAAATCGGTTTACGCGGATCATTGAAACATCGGAACCGATTCCGGCCGGTATCGCGGCGGCGGGCCGGCGGACGCCGTCGCGGTGGCCGGCGTCCGGTGTCCGCGGCCGGCCGGCATCGGCGGGCCCGCGCGCCGGTCCGCCCTCCCTCAGGCGGTGCCGTGGGGGGCGTAGTTCATGACGTGGTCGTGCAGCATGCGCGGGGCGTCGGGGTCCTGCCGGCGGAACGCCTCGATCAGGGCGGCGTGCTCGGCGGACTTGGAGTAGATCTCGGTCTCGTGCAGGCGCAGCGACAGCGTCGTCCACAGCTCGATGCCGAGCGACTCCCACACCGACATCAGCAGCCGGTTGCCCGACGACTCCACGACCACGCGGTGGAAGCCGATGCTCAGCCGGATCTGCGCGTCCAGGTCGCCGGCCTCGGCGGCCTCGGCCAGGCGCGCGTTCTGCTTCTCCAGCACGTCCAGCCGGTCGGCCAGGCGGGGCAGGGCCAGCTCGACGGCGGTGCGCTCCAGGCCGGCCCGCACGGGGAAGATCTCCACCATGTCGCGCTCGGTGAACGGGCGCACCCGCGCGCCGCGGTTGGGCAGCGACTCGATCAGCCGCAGCGCCTCCAGCTGGCGCAGCGCCTCCCGCACCGGCCCCTGGCTGACGCCCAGCTCCGCGGCGATGCGCCGCTCGACGATCCGCTCGCCGGGCTGCCAGCGGCCGCCGCTGATCCCCTCGACGATGAACTCGCGGATCTGGTCGGCCAGCCCCGTGCGCCGCAGCGCCGGGCCCGGGGTCGCGGTGGACGGTGGATTCACGTAGGCAATGGTAGATGGGCAGGTGGTCCAGACCTTTCGGCCGCCCGGACGAACGCCCCAGCAAGATGAGGCGGTTCGCCCCCTTTTGGTAGGGAAATCCGCGGGAACGGGCGCGGCGGACGCCGTTGTGCGTGATAGTCGTCACCAGAGGCGGGTCCCCGCCGACGGCGGTCGCGGCGCGCCGGCGGAGCGGGGAGGCGCGCGGCGGCTTCGGCCGCCCGGCGCTCCCGTGGGCGTCCTCGCTGGTCCGCGACGTTCCCGGGGTCCCCTTTCGGGCGATGTGCCGGTATGATCGATCATTGATCAATGATGATCGGTGAAGCGCCGCGGCGACCCCGCGGCACGCTCCCCGACGGAGGTAGAACGCCGATGGCTGAGACCACCAAGGCCGCCCGCTCCCGGCGGACGCGCGGTGCCGCGAGGCAGGACGCGGGCGCGTCCGGCGCCGACTCCGAGGCCGCCGCCCGGGACGCGGACGCCGGCACCGAGGGCGCCGCGAACGCGCAGCCGCCCGCGGGCACCGCCGGCAGCGCGCACGCCGACGCCGAGACCCTGGTCGCCTACTACCGGCAGATGCTGCTCATCCGCCGGTTCGAGGAGCGCGCCGCCCGCGCCTACACCCAGGCCAAGATCGGTGGCTACTGCCACCTGAACCTGGGCGAGGAGGCCACCATCGTCGGGTTGATGGCGGCGCTGCGCCCCACCGACTACCTGTTCACCAACTACCGGGAGCACGGCTACGCCCTGGCCAAGGGCATCGACGCGCGCAGCGTCATGGCCGAGCTGTACGGGCGCTCCACCGGCGTGTCCAAGGGGTGGGGCGGCTCGATGCACATGTTCGACGTCAAGACGCGGCTGCTCGGCGGGTACGGCATCGTCGGCGGGCAGCTCCCGCTGGCCACCGGCGCCGCGCTCGCGGTGTCGTACAAGGGCGGCGACGAGGTCGTCATGTGCCACATGGGCGACGGCACCGCCGCGATCGGCGCGTTCCACGAGTCGCTGAACATCGCCGCGCTGTGGGACCTCCCGGTCGTCTTCGTCGTGATCAACAACGGGCTCGGCATGGGCACGACCGTGGAGAAGTCGGCCGCCGAGCCCGAGCTGTGGCGGCGCGGCGCCGCCTACCGGATGGAGTCGGCCCGCGTCGACGGCACCGACGTGCTGGCCGTCCGCGAGGCCGCCCGCATCGCCGTCGAGCGCGCCCGCACCGAGAGCAAGCCCTACCTGCTGGAGGCGACCAGCCCCCGGCTGCGCGGCCACTCGGTCGTCGACCCGGCCCGCTACCGCTCCGCCGAGGAGAAGGAGGCCCTCAAGGCCGCCGACCCCCTCGCCGCGATGGCGCTGCGGCTGGAGGAGGCCGGGATCCTGGACGCCGAGGCGCGCGACAAGCTCGACGCCGAGGTCATCGCCGAGGTCGAGGACGCCGCCGCGTTCGCCGACGACAGCCCGCACCCGGACGTGTCCACGCTGTTCGACTACACCTACGCCACGCCCGTCCCGGGCGAGCTGCGCCGCCTGCCCGCCGACCCCGTGTTCCGCTCCTGAGGAGACCCGACCGATGGCAACCGTCACCTACCGCCAGGCCCTCCGGGACACGCTGCGCGCGGAGATGCTCCGCGACGAGAACGTGTTCCTGATGGGCGAGGAGATCGGCGTCTTCGAGGGCTCCTACAAGATCACCGAGGGGCTGCTCAAGGAGTTCGGGGAGCGCCGGGTGCGCGACACCCCGATCGCCGAGGAGGGCTTCGTCGGCGCCGCGATCGGCGCGGCCATGCTCGGCCTGCGGCCGGTCGTGGAGATCATGACGATCAACTTCTCGCTGCTGGCGCTGGACCAGATCGTCAACCACGCCGCCAAGATCTACGGGATGTTCGGCGGCCAGTGCAGCGTGCCGCTGGTCATCCGCACCCCGGGCGGCGGCGGGCAGCAGCTCGGCGCCACCCACTCGCAGAACGTCGAGCTGTACTACTCGTTCGTCCCGGGCCTGAAGGTGGTCGCGCCCAGCACGCCGCTGGAGGCGTCGGCCATGCTCAAGGCCGCGATCCGCGACGACGACCCGGTGCTGTTCCTGGAGAACCTGGCCCTCTACAACACCAAGGGCGAGGTGCCCGACGACATCGCCGAGGTCGAGCCCGCCCAGATCGGCCGGGCCGCGGTGACCCGTCCGGGCACCGACATCACCATCATCGGCTACTCGCGGATGGCGCACGTCGCGCTGGAGGTCGCCGAGCGGCTGGCCGCCGACGGGATCTCCGCCGAGGTGGTCGACCTGCGCAGCCTGCGGCCGCTGGACCGGGAGACGATCGTGGCGTCGGTGCGCCGCACCGGCTGCGCGGTGATCGCCGAGGACGACTGGCTGACCTACGGCATCGGCGCCGAGATCGCCGCGACCATCCAGGAGGGCGCCTTCGACTGGCTGGACGCCCCCGTGCGGCGGGTGGCGATGGCCGAGGTGCCGCTCCCCTACGCCAAGCCGCTGGAGCTGGCCGCGCTGCCGTCGGCCGACTCCCTCGTCACCGCCGTCCGCGACACGCTGCGCGCGACCGGCCGCCTGTCCCTGGAGACCGCTCGATGACCGACATCCTCATGCCGCGCCTGTCCGACACCATGGAGGAGGGCGTGATCAGCTCCTGGCACAAGAAGCCGGGAGACCAGATCGCCGTCGGCGACGTCCTGTGCGACATCGAGACCGACAAAGCGATCATGGAGTACGAGGCGTACGAGGCCGGCGTGCTCGAGAAGATCCTGGTCGAGGAGGGGCAGACCGCTGCGATCGGCGCGCCGATCGCGGTGCTCGCCTCGTCCGGCGCCCCGTCCGGCGGCGCCTCCGGCGCCCCGGCCCCGGCCGCCGCCCCCGAGCCCGAGCCCGAGCG
>NZ_BAABDO010000139.1:0-16148 GCF_039539665.1 Actinomadura keratinilytica | reverse complement strand
CTCTCGGCAGCCGAGAACCAGACGATCTAGCCTCCAAGATCGCCGGGGCGGTCCAACCCGTCGGTGGCCGCAAAGGTGTTCGGGCGGGACGGTACGTCGGTCAAGCGGCCGACCGGGGTTCGGCGAGCCCCCGGAGTGGACACGCCGACCGATGCCCGCCGGGGCCGGTCGGTCGGGCTCAAGCGGCCCGGGACCCGGTGAGTCCCAGCCCGGCCGGGGCCGGTGGCCAGGCGAATGGCAGTGGGGGTTGGTAGGAATCAGGGTCGCCGGGGCGCGTCCCCGGTAGTCAGACGCGGCCCGCCGCACGGGCGGCGGGCATTGGGCGGCAGCGGAGGAGGTGCCGGTGGCTCGCGATTACGACACGCAACTGCTGGAGTCGGTCGCGGTGCGCCGCCGGCGCCTGCGGGACGCGGTGATGTTCGGGCCGCAGCGGGCGCGGCGGACGTTCGACGAGAGCCTGATGCGGGTCGTCGCCGGGTTGTGCGTCGCGGCCGTCGTGTGCGCCGGGATGGTCGGGTGGTCGTTCCTGCAGTCCAAGCTCGCCACCCAGAAGAAGCAGGAAGAGCAGGCCCAGCAGGCGCAGGCCCCTCCGCCGGACGGCGGCACGGCGCCGGTGCCGGCGGGCTGGGTGGGGGCCAAGGTCACGTTCCCCATGCTCCGGCAGGCGCTGACGCAGGCGAACGTGCACCCCGGCCTGTACGTGCTGCCCGGGCAGCCCAAGCCGCCTCCGGCCAAGACGTCCAGCTACTACGTGGTGGCCCCCAGCTCGAACGGCACGAACGGTTTCTCCGGCGGCGTCGTGGAGTACGACCAGGGCCGCATAGGCGCGCAGTTCGCCACCGAGGACGAGGCGTGCCGCTGGCTGTACGGCGAGCTCGTCCTGCGCGAGACGCCGCCCCGGCGGCTGACGCCCGCGGAGGAGACGCAGGCGGCGGAGCAGGCCGCGCGGCTGGCGGCGGACGTCCAGGCCAAGATCGCCTTGGCGGGCGGCGCGTCGGCCACCTACCTGCTGACGCAGGGGCAGCTCGTCGACGCGTTCGGGCAGGAGAGCGGGTCGGTGCTGTTCCCGGACGGGACCCCGTTCGGGCAGCGCGGGCTGCCCGCGGCCGCACGGGCCACCGTGGACCCGCGGACGCCGGGCAACTACCGCCGCTACCGCGTGGTCAAGCCGTTCCAGGTCACCGCGACCGTCTCGGCGCCGACGGCGACCAGCCAGGGCGGGGCCGTCAGGTTGACCGTCAACGCCGGGTTGTTCCCGCGGCCGCCCGCGCTCCCCACCATCCGGTGGCTGCTGCGCAACGGCTACCTCGAACGCGTCGCCGCGGAGCGGATGCCGCAGTGAGCGCACGGAAACACCAGGCAAGCCAGACGACCGACTAGGAAAGGGACACAACACCGTGTGGAGCCGGGTCACCCTGGTCGCCGAGCAACGCCGGGTCGATGCGGTCCTGCCGGCGACCGAGCCGATCGGGGCGCTCATGCCGGACGTGCTGCGCCTGCTCGACGACCAGGTCGAGCGCCCCGCGCGGCTGCGGCACCTGGTCACGTCCACCGGTGAGGTCCTCGACGGGCAGGCCACGCTCGCCGAACGCGGCGTGCTCGACGGCAGCGTGCTCCGGCTGGTGCGGGCGGACGAGCCGCTGCCCGCCCCGGTCGTCCACGACGTGCCCGAGGCGGTCGACGACGCGGTCTCCGAGCACCTGTGGCGGTGGGGCCCGCGCGCGGCCCGGTGGACCGCGGCGGCGGCCACCGCGGTCCTGGCCGCCGCCGCGGGGATCATCCTCAACGCCAACCCCGGCGGCGCCGCGGGGTTCGCGGCCGCCGCGTCGGCGGCCGCCGTCCTGCTCCTGGCGGGCCTGGCGGTCGGCGCGCTCGGACGCACCCCGCTCGGCACGGCGGTGACGCTCGGCGGCGGCGCGCTGGCGGGGGTCGCGGTCTGGTCCGCCGCCGACCTGTACGGCTGGCAGTCCTGGATCCGCTGGGGCGCCCTGGCCCTGCTCTCCGGGCTGCTGCCGGCCGCGCTCGGCGCCACCACGCCCCTGGGGCGCGGCGGGCTGGCCGGAGGCGGCCTGGTCGTGCTGCTCACCGCCGTGTGGGGCGCCTGCGCCGGCCTCGGTCTGGACGCCGCCCGCACCGGCGCCGTGCTCGCCGTCGCCTGCGTGGTGCTGCTCAACGTCATGCTGCGGATCGCGCTGACGCTGTCCGGGCTGACCTCGCTGGACGACCGGCGCAGCGCGGGTGCGGCGGTGCCGCGCGGCGACGTGCTGACGGCCCTGGCCCACACCCACCGCAGCCTGGTCATCGCGACCGTCGCCGTGGCGGTGGCCGCGGTGCTGGCCGGGTGGGCGCCCGCGGCCCGGTTGGACGGCTGGACGGCCGCCCTCGCCGCGCTGCTCGCCGTCGTCGTCGCCAGCCGGGCGCGGTTGTTCCCGCTGGTGCCGCAGAAGACGGCGCTGCTGGCCGCGGCGCTGGTGATCTGGGTCCATCTGGCCTACCGGTGGGCGGAGGCGGCGGCGTGGGGGGCCGCGCCCGCGCTCGGCATGCTCGCCGCGGTGCTGGCCGTGCCGCTCGTCGTGCTGACCGTCGAGCAGCCCGAGCACGTGCGGGCCCGGCTGCGGCGGATCACCGGCCGCGCCGAGGCGGTCGCCGCCGTCGCCATCATCCCCGTGGCCATCGGAACGTTCGGCGTCTACCAGCGCCTTCTCGACACCTTCTGATGGTGGGCAGGGTGGCTGACCGCGACCTGCCGCACGGCGACCCGCTGCTGCGCCGGCTGGGGCACGAGGCCGTCCGGGCGTTCCGTCCCGCGCATGATCTGGCGGATCTCGCCGAGGCCGCGGCGGAGGTCCAGCAGCCGGTCACCACGGGACGCCGGATCGCCGTGGTCGGGATGCGCGGCGGGTCGGGCAAGAGCACCCTGTCGGCCCTGCTGGCCCTGGTCTTCGCCCGCCACCGCCAGGACCGCGTGCTCGCCGTGGACGTCGATCCGGACTGGGGGTCGCTCCCGTTGCGCCTGGGCGTGCGCCACCGGCATGCCCTCGCCGACGTGCGGGCCGCCCTCGCCGGCGCCGGCTCGTTCGAGGACGTCGAACCGTACCTGACGCCCGCGGCGCAGCGGCTCTGGGTGCTGCCCGCCAACCGCGGGCGCCTCGGGGACAGCCCGCTGACCCCGGAGATCTACGAGCAGAACGCGCTGCCGCTCACCCGCTTCTTCGGTGTGACGGTCATCGACTGCGGTTCGGGCATGCGCGGCGCGCTGCAGCAGGCGGTGCTGGCCGGGGCGCACGCCGTCGTCCTGGCCACCCCCGCCACCCCGGACGGCGCCCGCGTGGCGGGGCGCGCGCTCGACCTGGTCGCCGCGTCCGGGCTCGGCCATCTGATCGCCCGCACGGTCGTCGTGTTCACCGTGCGGACCCCGCACACCCGCAAGGCCCTCGACTTCGACGGCGCCGCCGCCATCCTCGCCGACGTCGGCGCGGGCGCGGTCCGGCTCCGCTACGACCGGCATCTCGCGAGCACGTCGACGCTCGCCCCGGGTCGGCTGGCCCATGCGACGCGCGCCACCGCCGTCCGCGTCGCGGCGGAGGCCCTCGGCCGCGCCGTCCGCCCCTGACCCCGCCCGGCGCAGCGGTTGGCAGCGGTTACAGGTCGTTTCCGGCGTAGGAGAGGTTGAAGCTCTTGTTGACCAGCGGGAAGTCGGGGACGATGGCGCCGTTCAGCGCGACGGGCAGGGCCGGCCAGTTGAAGAACGACGGATCGACGATCTTGGCGCGGGCGAGGGTGCCGTCGGCGGCCAGCTCGACCCGGTGGGTGATGGTGCCGCGCCAGCCCTCCACGATGCCGACCCCGGAGGCGGGGCCGTCGTGCGCCGCCGACGGCGGCCAGTAGCTGACCAGGCCGGGCGTCATGCCGCAGGTCAGGTCGTTGATCAGTGCGATGGAGGCGGCGATCTCCGCGGCGCGGACGCGGAAGCGGGCCAGCACGTCGCCGGTGTCGAAGACGGGCACGCGCAGCGTCGGGCGCAGATCGGTGAAGGGGTGGTCGCGGCGGGCGTCGGCGTCCACGCCGCTGGCGCGGGCCACGTAGCCGAGGACGCCCAGGTCGCGGGCCGCGTCGGTGGACAGCGGCGCGGTGCCGGTGAACCGGTCGGCGACGACGGTGTGCCCGAGCGCCAGGTCCACGATCTCGGCGACGTCCTCGCCGAGGGCCGTGAGCCGTTCCGCGTCGGGCAGCGCCCGCAGGACGGCGCCGCCGAGCAGCACCCCGCCGCGCAGCAGCCGGTTCCCGGTGACGTCGGCGTTGAGCCGCAGAAGCTGTTCGCGGACGCGGCCGAACTGGGCGTTGAGGACGGAGTGGCCGACGTCGTTGCACAGGGCGCCCAGGTCGGTGACGTGGTTGTAGAGGCGCTCCAGTTCCAGCAGGACGGCGCGCATGCGCTGCACCCCGGGCGAGACGGCCGTGCCGGTGGCCTCCTCCACGGCCAGGCAGAAGGCCAGGGCGTGCCCGACCGACGTGTCGCCGCTGACGCGTTCGGCCAGCGGCAGCGCGTCCGCCGGAAGGCGGCCCTGGAACAGCTTCTCCAGGCCCTTGTGCACGAACCACAGGCGGGCCTTGAGCTTGAGGATGCTCTCGCCGACGACGGAGAAGCGGAAGTGCCCGGGTTCGATGAGCCCGGCGTGCACGGGCCCGACGGGGATCTCGTACACGCCCCGCCCCTCGACGCTGACGAAGGGGTAGGGGCCTTCCGGGTCGCCGAAGTCGGGCGGCGGTCCGGCGTCGGCGCGCATCGGGTACCAGCCGCGCGGCCAGTGGTGGTGGCGGACCAGGCGGCGCGGCAGCGGATGGTCCTGCGGGACGATCCCGTACAGGTCGTGCATCTCCCGCTCGAAGCGGCCCACGGGGAAGCTGAGGGCGGCCAGGCTGGGCAGCACCGGGTCGGCCGGGTCCAGCCGCAGGTGCAGCTCGGTGCGGCGGTCCGGGGCGGCCGCGGTGAACAGGTACACCACGCGCAGCGCGTCGGGGTCCTGATGGGCCGCGACGAGCGCCGGCCGGTGGCCGTCGCCGAGCAGCGCGGCCACCCGGTCCGGCAGCTCCGCGGACGTGACGTCGACGATCGTGCGTTCGTGCCGCGGCGCGGCCGCTTCCTGGGGCGAGGACTCGAGGGTCACGGGTGTGCTCCGATGATGGCGGCGGCGGTGTCGAGCAGGGTGTGCAGCGGCCAGGCGGTCACACCGAGGGCCGTGCAGGCGACCAGTGCCGCGGTGAGCGCGAGCGCGGCGGACCGGGAGAGCCGCACGCCCCCGGCGAGGGCGGCGGCGCCGGGCCCGGGCCGGTGGGCGCCGAGCAGCATCCGGCCGGCGTGGGCGGCGACGGCGGCCACGACGACCAGCATGAGCAGCAGCGCGGCGGTCACCGCCCATCCCATCCCGGCGGTGAAGCCCGCCCGGAACATGCCCAGCTCGCTGGCGAACAGGCCGAACGGCGGGAAGCCGAGCAGCGCCGCCAGGCTCGCGCCGAACAAGCCCGCCGTCAGCGGGACGCGGGCGATCAGGCCGCGCGCCCCGTCGACGCGGGTCGAGCCGGTCGCCTGCTGGATGTGGCCGGACGCCAGGAACGCGACCGACTTGGCCAGCCCGTGGCCGAGGATGTGCAGCAGGACGGCCGACGCGGCGAGCGGGGTGCCGATGGCCGCGCCGAGCGCGATCAGGCCCATGTGCTCGATGCTGGAGTAGGCGAGCATCCGCTTGTAGTCGCGCTGTCTCAGCAGCAGCGCCGCCGCCACGGCCAGCGACACCAGTGCGACGGCCGCCAGCAGCGTGCGGGTGAAGGCGACGCCCAGCGCGGCGTCGGCGATGACCTTGACCCGCAGGACGGCGTAGAAGGCCACCGACAGCAGCACTCCGGACATCAGCGCCGAGACCGGCGCCGGGGCCTGGCTGTGCGCGTCGGGCAGCCAGGCGTGCAGGGGCGCCAGGCCCGCCTTGGTGCCGAAGCCGAGCACCAGCAGGGCGACGGCGACGCGGGTCACGTCGGCGTCCAGGGCGGCGGCGTGCCGGGCGAGCTCGGCCCAGTCCAGCGCGCCGGAGGACGGGACGTGCGCGTGGCGGGCGGCGAAGTTCAGCAGCACGATGCCCAGGAACGCCAGCGCGATGCCGGCCGAGCAGATCACCACGTACTTCCACGCCGCCTCGGTGGCGTGGCGGGTGCGGCGGTGGCCGACCAGGAACGCCGTGCAGATCGTGGTGGCCTCGACCGCCACCCACAGCACGCCCAGGTTGGCGGCCAGCACCGCCAGCGCCATGGCGGCCACGAACGTTTGGGTGAGGACGCCGTAGCGGCGCGCGTCCGCGGCGGTGGCGTGCCCCGCGGCCCGCTCGGCGGCCAGATGACCGGGGCTCGCCAGCAGCGCGGGCAGCGCCACCGCCCCGATCACGATCAGCATGTAGGCGCTGAGCGCGTCGGCCCGCAGCAGCCCGCCCAGCGCGGTGCGCGGCTGGTCCACCGTCCCGACGGCCAGGGCGACGGCGCAGGCCAGCAGCCCGGCCGCCGCGGCCGCGCCGGACCACGCGGTGGTCGTGCGCCGCCAGCCGAACACGGCGTGGGACGCGGCGGCCAGCAGCGGCAGGCCCACCGGGGCGATCAGCAGTGCCGTCGTGGTCATCAGTCCCGCAGCTCCCGAAGGTCGTCCAGATCGGTGCCGCCGAAGGCGGCCCGCATGCGCGCGGTGAGCACCTGCAGCACCAGCACGGCCAGCAGCACGTCCAGCGAGACTCCCAGCTCCACGATCAGCGGCACGCCGGAGGTGGTCAGGAACGCCACCGCGGTGATGCCGTTGTCCACCAGCAGGAACCCGACCACCTGCGACAGCGCGCGGCGGCGGGTGACCAGCACGAAGAAGCCGATGAGCACCACGGTGAGCGCCACCGGCACGGCGCGCACGGCGGGCGAGGGCTCCAGCGCGACCACCGGACGCGTCACCGCGTAGCTCAGCAGCGCCAGCCCGGCCGCGACCACCAGGGAGGCGGCCACGTTGACCAGCGGCTCGGTCTCCCGGACGTCGCCGCCGACGATGGCGCGGCGCAGCAGCCGGGGCAGCACCACGGCGCGCAGCACCGCCAGGCCGGCGGCGAGCGCGAGCAGTTCGGCGCCGTGCCCGTCCAGCCCCTCGTGCACGCCGAGCACCGCGACCAGGGCGGCGAGCGCGGCGCCCTGGATCGCGAACAGCCGCACGATCGCCGCCAGGTCGCGCCGCCACAGCACCAGCACCGCGGCGAGCAGGAACGCGCCGCAGGCCAGGTCGAGCAGCCGCACGTAGGTGACGTCACTCATGATCGTTACGCTCGCCTTCACGCCAGGAAGAAGGACGCGGCGACGGCCAGCAGCGCCATGACGAAGGACCCGGCCAGCAGCTCGGGCACGCGGAACATGCGCAGCTTGGCCATGAACACCTCACCGGCCGCCAGCGCCCCGCCGAGCAGGACGACCTTGCCGGCGAACACCGCCAGCGCCAGCGGCAGCGCCGCCAGCGCCGCGCCCGTCGTGTCCGCCGAGGCGATGCCCCAGGGCGCGAACAGGTTGGCCACCAGGCCCAGCAGCACCGTCAGCCGCATGGCCGACGCCCACTCCACCAGCGCCAGGTCCGGCCCCGCGTACTCCAGCACCATCGCCTCGTGGATCATCGTCAGCTCCAGGTGCGTCGCGGGATTGTCCACCGGGATGCGCCCGGCCTCGGCGATCACCACGACGGCCAGCGCCACCGCCGCCAGCAGGCTGACCGGCGAGGCCACCCGCTGCGGCTCGTGCAGCGTGGAGTTGACGATCGCGCCGAGGTTGGTCGAGCCGGCCGGCACCGACAGCGCGAACACCGACATCAGGATGGTGGGCTCCACCAGCGCCAGCACGGTCATCTCCCGGCTGGCGCCCATGCCGCCGAAGGCGGTGGCGGTGTCCAGCGCGGCCAGCGCGAGCGCCACCGTGCCGAGCGCCAGCAGCGCGGTGACGGCGAACAGGTCCGCCGCGCCGTCCAGCGGGGACGCGGTCGTGGCGATCGGCACGACACCGGCCGCCACCAGCGCCGTGGCCGTCAGGACCAGGGGCGCCGCCCGGAACACCGGCCCGGTGCCGTCCGGGGTGATCGCCTCCTTGCGCAGCAGTTTGCGCAGGTCCCGCCACGGCTGCAGCACGCCGGCGCCGGCCCGGCCCTCCAGGCGCGCCCGGACCTGCCGCATCACCCCCACCAGCAGGGGCGATCCCGCCGCCACCAGCACCACCTGCGCGGCCGCCCCCACGGTTCCGGCCACGCTCATCGAGCCGCTCATCGGGTCACCGCCAGCAGGATCAGCACTCCGGTGAAGGTGCACAGGCCGTAGGCGAGGTAGCGGTGCACGCTGCCGTCGGCCAGCCGCCGCGCCGCCTCGCCGACCGCCGCCGCGGCCGCGACCACCGGCCGGTACAGGCGGCGTTCGATCCGGTCGCCCACGCGGGCCCGGTAGGTCACGCTGTCCACCAGGTAGGCGGACTCCGCCAGCGGGGTCACGTTCAGGTCGGTCTCCGGGGCGAGCACGTCGTCGAACACCCGCTGCAGCGGCTCGGCGAACGAGGTCGCGGTGTACTCCATCCGCGCGTTCAGCGGGCCCATTCCGCAGTCCCACAGCCGCGCCCTGCGCCGCGCGCGCCGGGTCGCGACGATCCGCAGCAGCACCGGCAGCACCGCCGCGACGGCCACCACGCAGACGGCGATGAGCAGCGGCGACACGGTGCTGGACGCCGCGGCCAGACGCAGCGTGACCTGCCCGGTCAGCGCGTCCTGGCCCGGCAGGACCACCTGGACGGCCCCGGCGAGCCCGGGGGCGGCGAACGCGGGGGCCAGCGCCAGGGCCAGGCAGCAGGCCGCCGCCACGCCCATGCCCGCGCCCATCGTCGCCGGGCTCTCCGCCGCCGCGTCCGCCTCCGGTGTGCGCGGACGGGCCAGGAACCCGGTCCCGAACGCCTTGACGAACGTGGCGACCGCCAGCCCCGCCGACAGGGCCAGCGCCGCCACCGCCACCGGCATGGTCACCGCCGAGATCGTCCCGCCCTCGCCGAGCGAGCCGATCAGGCTCTGCAGCAGCAGCCACTCGCTGACGAAGCCGTTGCCCAGCGGCAGCGCCGACGCCGCGAGCGCCCCCACGGCGAACGCCGCCGTGGTGACCGGCATGCGCGAGCGCAGCCCGCCCAGCGCGTCCAGGTCCCGCAGGCCGGTGGCGCGCAGCACCGACCCGGCCGCCAGGAACAGCAGGGTCTTGAAGGCCGCGTGGTTGACCACGTGCAGCAGCGCGGCCGTGAGCGCCAGCGCCGCCAGCGGCCGGGCGCCGGCGGTCAGCAGCAGCCCGCCGGCCCCGAGGCCGACCAGCACCAGCCCCATGTTCTCGCACGTCGAGTAGGCCAGCAGCCGCTTGAGGTCGGTCGCGACCGCGGCCTGCAGGATGCCGTACAGCGCCGACGCCGCACCGGCCGCCAGCACCAGCAGCCACCACCACACCGGCCCGCCGCCCAGCAGGTCGAACCCGACCCGGACGATGCCGTACCCGCCCAGGTTCACCATCGCGGCGCTCATCAGCGCCGACACGTGGCTCGGCGCCTCGGGATGGGCACGCGGCAGCCACACATGCAGCGGGACGATTCCGGCTTTCGACGCAAACCCGGCAAACGTGGCGACGAACACCGCGCCCCGCACCGCCGGCGACAGCCCCTCCGCCGCGGCCCGCAACCGGTCGAACGACTCGCCGTGCGCCGCGGCGGCCAGCCCCGCCAGCCCGGCCAGGATCGCCACCAGGCCCAGGTGCGTCATCACCGCGTACCAGAGCCCGGCCTGCCCCACCGACGCCCGGTGCCGGTGCTCGGCCACCACCAGCAGCAGCGAGGCCAGCGCCATCAGCTCCCAGGCCACGAGGAACGTGCTGACGCTCGCCGCGGCGGGCACCAGGAGCATCGCCGCCACGAACAGCGGAAGCACGGCCTGCACCGTCCGGCCGTCCAGCCCGTGCCCGTGGCCGTCCCGCCGCGGGCGGGCGTAACCGACCCCGTACACCGCCGCGCACACCGCCACCGCACCGGTGACGGCGATGAACAGACCGCCCAGCGGATCGACCGCCAGCCGCACCCCGGCCAGCGGAAGCAGCTCCGGCAGCCACGCCGACCAGGACCGTCCCGTCATCGCCGCGACCCCGGCCACCACGGCCGCCGCCCCGGCGACCGCCGTGCCCAGCCCCGCCCCGGCCGGGCGGACCCGACGCGGCAGCGCCGCCCCGGCCGCCGCGGCGAGCAGGCTCGCCCCGAGGGACGCCGACAGCGCGGCGCCTGTCACGCTCGTCATCGGCCGGTGAGCCCCCGCAGCGCGGCCACGATCGCCTCCGGCTCGGGCGGGCAGCCCGGCACCTCCACGTCGACCGGCACGACGTCGCGCACCGCGCCGGCGACCCCGTACGCCCCCGCGAAGACCCCGCAGTCGCGGGCGCAGTCACCGAGCGCGACCACGACCTTCGGCTCGGGCACCGCCTCGTAGGTGCGGCGCAGCGCGACCTGCATGTTGCGCGTCACCGGGCCGGTCACCAGCAGCGCGTCCGCGTGCCGCGGCGAGGCCACCAGCCGCGCGCCGTACCGCTCGGCGTCGTACACCGGCCCGAACGCCGAGGCGATCTCCACTTCGCAGCCGTTGCAGGACCCCGCGTCCACGTGCCGCAGCTGGACCGACCCGCCCAGCTCGCCGAGCGCGTCCGGGACGTCCCCGGCGGGACGTTCGGGAGGTTCCTCGGCGACCCGGCCGGTCTTGCGGATCTTGCGCAGCAGATCTTTCACCAGATACCTCGGTGGTGAGCTTCGGGGGAGCCCGCACCCGCATTCGCCTTGCGTTGTGCGCAATTGCGGACTTTAGCAACTCGTTGATGCGCGCCGAACGCCGAGGTCGCCTCGCCCGGGGGGAGCACGGACGGCGCCGTCCCGGCCGATGATGCGCAACCGCCATCTCCGGGCCCTACGGTGTACGCAGTCGCCGCAGCCCACGCCCCTGCCAGCGCGCGCGGCCAACCACTCTCCGGCCCTACCTGCACATGCGGCTGCCGCCGCCCCCGGTACGCGCACCGCCCGCGACCGGTGCGCACCGTTGCCGCCGCCTACGAGCCAGCCCGCCGCCTGCGGGTTCGTACGGTGCGCGCGGCTGCCGCCGCTGATTGCGGCTCGGTCAGCGGTACTTGCGGGCCGGCTCCGCCGGTTCGCCGGCCGCGCGCAGGTCGTCCAGCAGCTCCGCCTGCCCCGACAGCACCCCGGTCAGGATGGCGCGCGCCACGTGCAGCAGCTCGGCGACCCGCGGGCTGGTCAGCGAGTAGATGACCGACGAGCCCTCCTTGCGCGACACCACGAGCCCGGCCCGCCGCAGCACGGCGAGCTGCTGGGACAGGTGCGCGGGCTCGATCCCGACCTCGGGCAGCATCTCCGAGACCGCGTGGTCGCGTTCGCTGAGCAGCTCCAGCACCCGGATCCGCGCCGGGTGACCGAGCGTCTTGAAGAACTCTGCCTTCAGCTGATACAGCGGCGCCTTCACGGCAGCAGGCCCTTCACGGTGGGGAACCCTGTCCTCGTCCTCGTCGTCACGGCGTCCATCCTCGTCGTCCGCATACCGCCCGGCCCAAGCCGAGCCCCTGAGACCAACAAGGACGTCATCCAGACGGCGCGGGCGGACACCTACCAGGCTAGCCACCGCTCCGGACACCCCTGTCGGGGCCTTCCCGGCGCCCCCGCCGACGGCACGCGAGAGAGCCCGCCGACATGGCCGGACGCCGATGTCGGCGGGCTCCCCGCCGGGCGGTGCGGGTCAGGCGGCCGCCGCGCCCTCGCGGGCGATGTCGAGATCCCTCTCCCTGACGATCCTGCTGCGGCTCTGGATCGAGCGCAGCGCGCCGCCGATCACCGGGAGCCGGAGGCCGCGGGCGGCCATCGACCGGCCCGCGATCTGCCGGTGGTTGTCGGGGGTGAAGAAGAACCGGTCGCTGATCCCCGCCTCCTGGTAGGTGGTGATGTGCGGGCGCAACCGCGCTTCCCAGGCGCGCAGCGCGCGGGGGACATCGGCGGGGTACCGCCGCAGCATGGTGCCGAGCAGCTCGGCCCCGGCGAGCGCGGAGGACGCGCCCATGCCGCTGTAGAGGCTGACGCACCAGGCGGAGTCGCCGACGAGGACGACCCGGCCGCGGGACCAGGAGTCCATCCGCGTCTGCTCCACGGAGTCGAACAGGAACTCGTCGGCGTCGCCGAGCACGTCCAGGGCCTGCTCGAGCAGCGGCCCCAGCGGCTCCGGCCCGAACGCATCGCGGATCCGGTCGACGGGCCGCCCGGTGAACTGCCCGTCGACGTCGTCCGTGCGGTACGAGAACAGCAGGCTCTGCGGCCGGTCGATGAACGGGAACAGCCACATCGCGCGGCCGGGCTCGAACAGGCAGATGCCGTCGCGCGGCGACACGCCGTCGAGCGGGTGCGGCAGGGCGTAGGCCGCGATCATGTAGCCGAGCCGGTGCAGGTGCTCCTCGTGCGGGCCGAAGACGAGCCGCCGGACCGTGGACCGCAGGCCGTCGGCGCCCACGACCAGGTCGAACCGCTCGGTGGTGGTCGTGCCGCCGTGCTGGAGGGTGACGTGCACACCGGACTCGTCCTGCTCGATCGCGACGGGCTGCGTCGCGAAGCGCACCTCGACGTCTCGGGGGAGCACCTCGAACGCGGCCCGCTCGACGTCGCCGCGCAGCATCATGTGCGGTGCGCCCGGGATCTCCGCGGCCCCCAGCCCGGGCCTGCGGCCGCCCCGCCGGTCGACGACGTAGGTCCTGCCGTCGCGCACGGCCCGGTCGGGCATGGCGTCGGCGAAGCCCAGCCGCCGCGCGGCGGCCCGGCCAGCGCCGAAGAGCGCGATGAAGTAGCCGCCCGACCGGCGGTCCGGCGCCCGTTCCACGAGCACCGGTTCCCAGCCGATCTGGCGCAGTCGGATCGCGGTGGCGATACCGCTGACACCGCAACCGACGATGAGGCAGCGTCTGCGTTCGTCGGACATGGCTCTCCTCGCTGTGGATGTCACGGGACGAATGCGGATGTCACGGGACGAAGACGATGCGGTCGTCGGTCTGCGCGCTCCACGCCTCGGCGACCTGCGCCAGGGGCACCGGACGCGCCCGCACGTCGAGCTCGCCGGCGTGCACCGCCTCGGCGATGTCCGGCAGCTCCTCCAGGATCTCCCGGGGCGACACCGAGCCGACACCGCTGCCGCAGATCTGCAGCCGCGCCGCCCGCAGCACGGCCGAGTGCACCGGGCTCGTCTGCCCGGCGATCGATCCGATCTGGATCCAGTGCAGCGGGGCGCCGCGGTCGCGACGGGCCTTGACAAGCGCTGTCATCGCGACCGCCGACGGTTCCCCCCACACGTAGTCGAGGACGACGTCGACATCGGCGGCGCGGTCGGCCTGCTCGAACGTCACCGTCTCGTCCGCGCCCAGCTCGTGCAGCGCGGCGAGCCGGGAGGCGTTCCGTCCGGCGGCGACCACGCGGTCGGCGCCGAACCGCTTGGCGATCTGCACCGCCATGCGTCCGGAGCTGCCGGTGGCGCCGAGGATGAGGACGCTCTGCCCCTTCTCGAACGTGATGCGGCGGCGCAGCGCGAGCCACGAGGACATGGCCGGGTTCATCGCGGCGGCGATGCGCACGGGGTCGACGTCGTTCGGCAGCGGCACGCTGCGGCGGACGTCGATCACGGCCTGCTCGGCGAACATGCCCAGCGGGCCGTCGTCCAGCACCGCGTACCTGAGGTTGCTCTCCTGGTCGCGCACGACGCCGTCCACGCCGGGCACGAGCGGGAACGTGCCGGTGCTGCTGTAGTGCGTGCCGTTCGCCCGGGCCCGGACGAGCTGGTGCAGGCCGGCCGCGAGAACCTCCACGACCATCTCGTGCTCGCCCCGGGCGACCGGGCCGGGGTACTCGCCGTACTGCGGCGGCGCGTCGAACGCGTTGACCACGGCGGCGCGCATGGCGCCTCCTTTCATTTGGTTTGCATTACCAACAACCCTCAGGATGGTTGGTACTACAAACCATGTCAAGTAGGATCGGCGCATGAGTTCCGACGACGCGCTGGAGGACGCTCTCGTCCGGACGTCCTTCCGGGTGGCCGCCCTGCTCACCCGCATCGGCGCGGAGCACGACCTGTCCCTCACGCAGCTGCGGCTGCTCGGCGTCCTGCGCGACCGCCGCCCGCGCATGACCGAACTGGCGGCCTTCCTGGGGCTGGACAAGTCCACGCTGTCCGGCCTCGTCGAACGCGCCGAACGACGGGGCCTCGTGGCACGGGGCAGGTCACCGGAGGACCGCCGGGTCGTCGACGTGTCCATCACAGCGAAGGGCAGCGAACTCGCCGAACGGATACAGCAGGAGGTCTGCGCGGCCCTCGTGCCCTTCACCTGCCGTCTGAGCCCGGACGACCGCCACCTGCTCACCCGGCTGCTCGACACCGTCGCCGGCAAGGCCCCGGCACAACACGACGCCGCCCCGTAGAACCGGCACGGGCCGACCTCACCGCACGCGCGGGACCAACAGGACCGAGCAGCACGCCACCGCCGTCACCGAGAACCGGCTGCTGCGCGGCGGGGCCGCACAGACGTCTGCGTGTGCGCGAAGCCGTTAGGGCGTGTCGTCATGGCCGCATCAGCAAGGCGGTCGACGAAACAGCGACTTGGAAGGACTTTGCGGACCTGCAGTGGCGCGGGTGGCGGCGCCGTGCCACTGCCCGAAGCAGCGCTCGACGACGCCGCGCCGCCGATGGATGCGCCTGTCGAAGAGCGGCCACATGGTCCGCATCGACCGACCAGCCCGCAGCCACTTTGCCGACACCGCCTAGCGCAGAGGCCCCTCGGGATGCTCCCGAGGGGCCTCTGACCTGCTGCGCAGCCGGAGGGATTCGAACCCCCAACCTTCTGATCCGTAGTCAGATGCTCTATCCATTGAGCTACGGCTGCCGGCGGGACCTAACTGTACCGGTTGTGGGGACCAGTCCGCGAATCGATTACCCAAGTCGCGTGCGACGAGGTCGGTGGAACCGTTCGGGGAGACGGTGCGCCAAAGGTGGGAAGTCGAGACAGATGAGGTTCACGAGGTCTGTGGGACCCGTGAGTCAAACCCCCTGAAGGAGTACCTCCCATGCGCATGTCAGCCGCCAGGTTCGCCGGCGTCCTGGTCGTCGGTGGCGCGCTGCTCTCCACCACCGCCTGCGGCCTGGTGGGCGGAGAGAAGAAGGCCGCCTGCGAGAACATCGAGAGCGAGCTGCGGTCGCTGACGTCCGGCGGGACGGGTACGGCCGCGGCCGCGAGCAACGCTCAGAAGTGGTCCGACGCCGCGGCCAAGATCCGGGCCGAGGGGCAGAAGGCGGGCGGCGACGTGGAGTCGGCGGCCACTCGCTTCGCGGCGGACCTGGAGAACACCGCGTCCATGCTGCGCAGCCTCAGCTCGGGCAACCTGTCGGCGGGCACCCGGCCGAACACCAGCTCGATGATGCAGAACGCCAAGGACCTCGGTGAGGCGTGCGGCTTCGCCAGCACCGGCTTCCGGTTCGGCTGATCGTAAGAGCATCTGACTACGGATCAGAAGGCGAATCCCTCCGGCCGCGCCACAGGTCGGAGGCCCCTCGGAAGCACCCCAGGGGGCCTTTGCGCTACCGGATGCAGCTACGCGGCCGCCTGGGCGTCCGAGGTGGTCACGTCCGTCTCGCGCCGAGGCCGCGGGTGGCGGGCGCCGCCCCATGTCCGGATCCGGCTATGCTCAAGAGGGGCCCGGGGCTCTTTGCCGGTTGGTGCGCCAGCCGGTAACCTGTGCTCAGCCTGGAGGATTCGCCTAGTCCGGTCTATGGCGCCGCACTGCTAATGCGGTTTGGGCTTACCGCCCATCCGGGGTTCAAATCCCCGATCCTCCGCTTCTGACCTGCGGGGAGGCGTCGTTCGGCGTCTCCCCGCAGGTCGTTTCATGTCCGGGGTCCTTGCCGTTCAGCCCTGGAAGCCTCCCCGGTGCCCCGCCAAGCCGGCGCAAGCGTCACCCCCTAGGGCCTGTCCGGTCGATCTTGATGTTTGGCTGAGGACGATCTTGGGACTGTG
>NZ_BAABDO010000138.1:0-16234 GCF_039539665.1 Actinomadura keratinilytica | reverse complement strand
CGATGTCGGACCGCTTCATGACCTCCAGGGCGGCGTCCGCGGGGCGGCGGCTGCCCAGCCCGTCGGCCAGGTCGGCCAGCCCGTCCAGATGCAGCGCCCGGGTCAGCACGGCCGTCGCGGCCACGGCCAGCGCCGCCCGCAGCGGCGCCGCCAGCCCCGCCGGCTCGCCCGCGAGCAGCAGCGCCGCCGCGCCGCCGCCGACGATCAGCCCGGTCAGCGGGGCGGCCAGCATGGCGCGTCCGGCGGTGCGCCGGTCCACCGGCCCGGACGGCAGCGGGACGACGGTCAGCAGCGTCACCGCCAGCCGCAGCGCCGCGCTCACCCGAGCTCCACCACGCGGCCCGCCACGACCAGCGCGGCCTCCTCCGACTCGGCGGCGAGCCGCTGGTTGAGCCGGCCCAGCAGGTCGCGGAACGCGCGCCCGGAGGCCGTGGCGGGCACCGGCGACAGGCCGACCTCGTCGGACACGGCGACCACATGGGCGGACGCGCCGCGCCACGCCTCGACCAGCTCGTCCAGGCGGGGCTGCACGGCGCCGGGGGAGTCCCAGGCGCCGGCCTCGTCGATGACCGCGGCCAGCCAGGTTCCGATGCCGTCCACCAGCACCGCGCCCTCGGCGGAGCCGAGCACCCGGGCGAGGTCGGTGGTCTCCTCGGTCCGCCACCGGGAGGGGCGGCGTTTGCGGTGCGCCTCGATGCGGGCGTTCCATTCGGGGTCGTCGTCGGCGGTCCTGCCCGTGGCGACGTAGGTCACGCGGGGGTGGGCGGCCAGGCGCAGTTCCGCCTCGGCCGACTTGCCCGACCTGGCCCCGCCCAGCAGCAGCAGGCGGTACGGGCCGTCCTGGGGGCGCAGCCAGTACCCCAGGCGGCGTTCCAGCTCCTGAGGGGACGGCACCCTGTGGTCGATGTGGACGGCGCGCACATCCGTCGCCGGGGTGACGGCCCCGGCGTGACGCAGCCGCCCCAGATGCTCCGGGCACCCCACCAGGTCCAACAGCGCGGCGTCGTAGACCACCCCGCCGGCGGGCTCGGGGAGCGCACCGGGCCCGGACGCCACCAGCAGACGGCCACCGCGCGGCCCCGTCACGTCCCACCCCCCGGGGACCTCCCGCCGCGCGCACTGCTCCAACGGCACGCCGTCCACCACCACATGGGTAGGCGCGTAGTGCACCCCGGCGGCACGCAGGCGGTTGCAGGACGCGCACCGGCATCCGGACACCGGCCATCCGTCCGGCCCCGCGACGCCTCGCAGTTCGATCTCCATCGTGGAGGAGAACTCTACGGGCCGGTCGTCGCCTCACCGGCCCCGACCACGCTCCACACGGCTACGCTCCACCTAAGCAGGACCGCAGAACGGTGAGGAGACCCGTGGCCAACCCCCCGAACCCCCCATGGCCCCCGGGCGGGCAGCCGCCCGGCGCGTTCCCACCGCCGAACCAGGGACACGGCGGCCCCCTCCCGCCAGGCGCGCCCTGGCCGCCCGGCGGCACCCCGCCTCTGCCCGCCCCCCGCCGCCGCAGCGCCGCCCTGGTGATCGGCCTGGTGGCCGGGGGACTGGTGGCCGCGCTGGTCGTGGCCGTCGCCGCGTTCGTCGTGCTCAGCGGCGGCGAGGAGCCGCAGGAGACGCGCGTCGGGCACATCGAGGGCGGCGCCGAGGCCAGGATCGGCGAGGACGGCAGCCTCACCATGGCCCGGCCGGGCGTCGAGCGCCCCCTCGTGGAGATCTACGAGGACTTCGCCTGCCCGCCGTGCGGCAAGTTCGACCGGAGCAACGACCCGATGCTCAAGCAGCTGGCGGTCGCGGGCCGGGCCAAGGTCGTCTTCCGGCCGATGGTCATCTTCGCGGAGGGCAGCGAACCCATGCACGGCAACTCGCTGCGCGCCGCCTCCGCGCTGCGCTGCGTCAGCGACGGCTCGCGCTGGCTGTCGTACCAGGACGCCCTCTACAACCACCAGCCGGCCCAGGAGACCAGCAGGGGCTACGAGATCTCCGAGCTGCTGGCCTACGGCGCCTCGGTGGGGCTGACCGACGAGGCGTTCCGCGACTGCGTGTCCGAGCAGTCGCGGGCCGGGGACGTGCTGGCCGTCAGCCGCACCTACGTCTCCTCCCACGGCATCCAGGGCACCCCGTCGGTGCGGGTGAACGGCAGCGTCCTCGCCGCCAACGACGTCCAGACGCCCGACTCCCTGCGGCGCGCGATCGAGACCGCGAGCTGAACGAACGGTTACGCTCCTCGAGGGCGGAGGGAGGTCGAGCACATGGCGTGGAGCTGGCGGCTGGAGAAGGCCGACGGCCGGGAGGTGGGCCGCTCGGAGGAGACGTTCACCACGCGGGCGGACGCGGAGACGTGGCTGGGGGAGACCTGGCGCGGCCTGCGCGAGGAGGGCGTCGACCAGGTCACGCTCCTGGAGGGCGAGTCGGTCGTCTACGGCCCGATGAGCCTGCACGAGCCCGACTAGCGGACACCGGCGCCGTGGCGCCGCCCCCGCAAGGGCGGCGCCACGGCGCGCGGGCTCAGGGCCGGGTCTTGGGGCTGACCGTCTTGGCCGGGTCGCGCTCGACCACCGGGCCGAGCACGTCGTCGATGCGCTTGAGCACGTCGGCGTCCAGCTTCACCCCGGCGGCCTTGGCGTTGTCGCGGACCTGCTCGGGACGCGAGGCGCCCACGATCGCCGACGACACGTTCGGGTTCTGCAGCACCCAGGCCACCGCCAGCTGCGCCATGGTCAGGCCGAGGTCGGCGGCGATCGGCTTGAGCTGCTGCACGCGGGTCAGCACGTCGTCGTTGAGGAACCGCTTGACGAAGTCGGCGCCGCCCTTGTCGTCGGTGGCGCGCGAGCCCTGCGGCGGCGGCTGCCCCGGCAGGTACTTGCCGGTCAGCACGCCCTGCGCGATCGGCGACCAGACGATCTGCCCGACGCCCTCCTTCTCGCACAGCGGGACGACCTCGCCCTCGATCACCCGCCACAGCATCGAGTACTGCGGCTGGTTGGACACGATGCGGTCGAACCCCATCTCGTCGGCGATCTGCAACGCGCGGGCGATCTCGTCGGCCCGCCACTCCGAGACGCCGACGTACAGCACCTTGCCCTGCCGCACCAGGTCGTCGAACGCGCGCAGGGTCTCCTCCAGCGGCGTGGAGTAGTCGAACCGGTGCGCCTGGTACAGGTCCACGTAGTCGGTCTGCAGGCGGCGCAGCGACCCGTGGATCGACTCGAAGATGTGCTTGCGCGACAGCCCGCGGTCGTTCTGCCCGGGGCCGGTCGGCCAGTAGACCTTGGTGAAGATCTCCAGGCCCTCGCGGCGCTGCCCCTTCAGCGCCCGGCCGAGGACCTCCTCGGCGCGCGTGCCCGCGTACACGTCCGCGGTGTCGAAAGTGGTGATCCCCTCGTCGAGGGCGGCGTGCACGCACGCGCGCGCCGCGTCCTCCTCGACCTGGGAGCCGTGGGTGAGCCAGTTGCCGTAGCTGATCTCGCTGATCCGCAGACCGCTGCGGCCAAGGTGTCGGAACTCCATGGCTCCGACCCTAACCCCGCGGTGATCACGCCCGGTGCCGCGCGGACGCCGCCGCCCCCCGCGGGGCGCCTCCGGTCAGATCTTGTCGCCGATCTTGACCTGGGGGGCGGGGATGCGCAGGCGGCGGAACTGCATGGCGCGCATCGCCGCGTACAGCCCCACGCCCCGGCGGTCCTCGTCGGGGAACCGCTCGGCGGCCAGCTTCTTGATCCTGATGCTCAGATAGATCCCCTCGATGAACACCAGCGCCAGCAGCAGCGGCGGCGCGAACAGCACCACCAGCCGCGCCCACACCGTCGGCACCAGGCTGAGCAGGATGACGGCCAGCATGCCGTACATCAGATACGAGCCGACGGTGCGCCGCGAGTCGACGAAGTCGCGCGCGAGCCGCCGCACCGGCCCCTTGTCCCGCTTGAGGAGGTAGCGCTCGTCGCCCCGGGCCATGCCCTCGCGCACCTTGGCGCGCTCGGCGGCCTGCTTCTCGCGCATCCGCCGGTAGGCCTCCCGGCGGTTGGCGGGGGCCGTGAGCGGCTGGCGGCGCCGCTTCTCGGCGTCGCGGCGCTTGGGGGTGGGTCGCCCCTTGCCGCCGGGCTTGACTACTACCTGCGGAGGATCTTCGGGGGCTTCCTGGGTACGACGTCGGAACACGGGGATCAGCCTACCGGCTGCGAACATCGTGGCTGCCTCGCGCGTTAACGCGTAGGGTGATAAGAACCCCAGCAGTGGTCATTGAGCCCAGTTTGTGACTGAGCTACAGCACACGAAGGGACCGGCGCCGCGCGATGAGCGTGATGAAGCGAATGTCGATGATCTTCAGGTCCAAGGCGAACAAGGCTTTGGACCGCATGGAGGATCCTCGCGAGACCCTGGACTATTCCTACCAGCGCCAGCTGGAGATGCTGCAGAAGGTCCGTCGGGGTGTTGCCGACGTCGCGACCTCGCGCAAGCGGCTGGAACTGCAGATCAACCAGCTGGAGCAGCAGCACAACAAGCTCACCGAGCAGGGCCGCAAGGCGCTGCAGGTGGGCCGGGAGGACCTGGCCAGGGCCGCGCTGGAGCGGCGGGCCGGCCTGGACTCGCAGCTGAACGACCTGCGTACGCAGTACGAGCAGCTGCAGAGCGAGGAGGAGAAGCTCACGCTCGCCTCGCAGCGGCTGCAGGCCAAGGTGGACGCCTTCCGCACCCGCAAGGAGACGATCAAGGCGACCTACACCGCGGCCGAGGCGCAGACCAAGATCAACGAGGCGTTCTCCGGCATCTCCGAGGAGATGGGCGACGTCGGCCTGGCCATCCAGCGCGCCGAGGAGAAGACCGAGACCATGAAGGCCCGCGCCGGGGCCATCGACGAGCTGCTGGCCTCCGGGGCGCTGGAGGACTTCACCGGTCCCAAGGACGACATCCAGGCCGAGCTCGACCGCATGGGCGCCACCACCGGCGTGGAGCTGGAGCTGGAGCGGATGAAGGCCGAGCTGGGGCAGGGGTCGGCGCCCAAGCAGCTCAACCAGGGCAGCGCGCCCGACGCGCAGCAGCAGGACGCCCCCCAGCAGGCCCAGCAGCAGTCCCCGCAGCAGGCCCCCCATCAGGCGCAGTACCCGCAGCAGCCCGGGGGTGGCCAGTGATCGTCCGCATCATGGGCGAGGGGCAGCTCGACGTCGCCGACGACGACCTGCCCGCGCTCAACGACCTCGACAGCCGGCTGGAGTCGGCGATCGACTCGGGCGACGAGGCGGCCTTCCGCGCCGCCCTGCACGCGCTGCTGGACAACGTCCGCAAGGTCGGCACGGCGCTGCCCGCCGACAGCCTGGAGCCCTCGGAGCTGGTGCTGCCCCCGGTCGACGCGACCATCGACGAGGTGCGCGCCATGCTCGGCGACGAGGGCCTCATCCCCGGCTGACGACCCGGCCGACGGTCCGGCTGACACGCCCGGCCGACCCGCGCCGGGGCCGCCCCTCCCGCGGCCCGCCACGGGCCGCCGCCCCGGGGAGGGACGGGCATCGGCCCTGCCCAGGGCACCAACGCGCCGCGTCGCACGTTCCCACAATGGGGTTTCGGGCAAGTCCGGAACACCCGTGACGACGGGAGGGGGCCCGTATGGCGCGCACCCGCTATGCGCCCGACCGGGGGCTGACGTCACGCATGGTCGTGACGATGTTCCTGCTCGGCCTGGTGTACGTCGCCTTCGTGGCGGCGTTCTTCGCGATCGCGCCCGGCTGGGGACTGGTCGCGCTGGTGGTCGCGGTCGCGTTCCTGCTGGCCCAGTACTTCTTCTCCGACCGGCTGACGATGTTCGCCATGCACGGCCGGGTGGTCTCCGAGCGGGAGGCCCCGGAGCTGCACGGCGTCGTCGACCGCATCTGCGCCATGTCCGACGCGCCCAAGCCGCGCGTCGCCGTCGCCGACACCGACGTGCCGAACGCCTTCGCCACCGGCCGCAACCAGAAGAAGGCCGTGGTGTGCGTGACCACCGGCCTGCTGCGCCGCCTGGACCCCGTGGAGCTGGAGGGGGTGCTGGCGCACGAGATGTCGCACATCGCGCACAAGGACGTGGCGGTCATGACCATCGCCTCGTTCCTCGGCGTGTGCGCCGGGCTGATCACCCGCTTCGGTCTGGAGTGGGGGCTGTGGGGCGGGTTCGGCCGCCGCGACGGCGACCAGAACACCGGCCTGGTCCTGCTGCTGGTGGTGCTGGTCAGCGCCGCGGCGTACGCGATCAGCTTCCTGCTCACCCGGGCGCTGTCGCGCTACCGGGAGCTGTCGGCCGACCGGGCGGCGGCGCTGCTGACCGGCCGTCCGTCCGCGCTGGCCAGCGCGCTGACCAAGGTGTCGGGCGAGCTGGCCCGCATCCCCAGCCGCGACCTGCGGGCGGCCGAGCCGTTCAACGCGTTCTTCTTCGCCCCCGCGTTCGCCAAGGGGTTCAGCGTCTCGGCGCTGTTCGCCACGCACCCGCCGCTGCAGCGGCGGCTGGCCCAGCTGCAGCAGATCTCCGACCGGCTCGGCAGGGGAGTGTGACGATGGGGTTCCTGGACGCCCTGCTCGGCCGGTCCAAGCCGGTCGAACCCGACCTGGAACGGCTGTTCGCGCTGCCGAACGCCGCGGTCACGCTGGAGGCGGCGGCCGGGTTCACCCCCACCGGCCTGGGCTCGGTGTGCTTCCGCGCCGCCGAGGGCGGGGCGTTCGCGCGGCTGCAGAGCGACCTGCGGGAGCTGCTCGACGCCGGCGGCGGCCCCCGGGTCGAGGTGAGCACCGACGGCTACGGCTACACCTGGATGCTGTCCCGGCACGCCCCCGACGAGCTGCCCGCGCTCGTCACTGACCTGCACGCGGTCAACTCCACCCTGGAGGCCAACGGCTTCGGGCCGCACCTGCTGTGCTCGCTGGCCGGGTTCCGCGACCCCGGCGGGCGGCGCCTGGCGTTGATCTACCTCTACAAGCGCGGCACGTTCTACCCGTTCGCCCCGCTGCCCGGCGAGAAGCGCGACAACGCCCTGGAGCTGCAGGTCCGCGGGGCCGTCGCCGCCGATCTGCCCGTCGAGCAGGACCTGGGCCGCTGGTTCCCGGTCTGGGGCGCCCCGGGACTGTGACCCGAAAGTCTTAGGATCAAGGCGCCTCCGGTTCATGACCGCGACCCCCCGGGGGCGTAGGGGGCCCTACCGTGCACTGGGACCACATCCGCTACTGCGACGCCGCGCAGCAGGAGATCGAGTCGTTCGCCGCCCGGGTGCGGGACGCCGACCTCGGCACCCCGGTGCCGACCTGTCCGGACTGGTCGCTGGCCGAGCTGATCCGCCATCTGGGGCGCGTGCACCGCTGGGCGGGCGGACTGGTCGAACGCCGGGCGCAGCGGCACATGGGCGCCCGCGAACTGGGCATCGTGATCCCCGACGACCCCGCCGAGCTGCTGCCCTGGTTCGAGGAGGGCGCCGCCGTCCTGCTGCGCACGCTGCGCGCCGCCGACCCGGACGAGGCGGTGTGGTCCTGGGGGCCCGACCGGCACGTGCGGTTCTGGAGCAGGCGGATGCTGCACGAGACCGCCGTGCACCGCCACGACGCCGACGACGCGCTCGGCGCGCAGGCCGGCTTCTCCGGCGACGTCGCCGACGACGGCATCGCCGAGTTCGCCGCGAACCTGGAGAGCGCCGCCGCGTTCGCCCCGAAGATCGGCAATCTGCGCGGCGACGGCACGGTCATCGCCTTCACCGCGTCCGACACCGGCACCCGCATGCTGCTGCGCCTGCTGCCCGACCGGTTCGTCTGGACCCGCGCCGACGGCGGCGACGACGTCCCGGCCGACGCGGAGGTCACCGCCGCCGCCGGCGACCTGTACCTGTTCCTGTGGGGGCGGCGCCGCATCGGCGACCCGGGCATCCGGACACGCGGCGACGAGGCCGTGCTGGCCCTCTGGACGGAGAACTCGGCGGTCTGACGAGGGCGGGCGCGGGCCGGACCGCCGCGGCCGACCGGCCCGCCCCCGCGGCCGGCGTTACGGCAGCGCCAGCATCTGGTCGAGCGCGACGCGGGCGTAGTGCGCGGTCTCCGGATCGACCTCGATGGGGTTGACGACCTCGTCCCGCGCCAGCGACTCCAGCGCCCACACCAGGTGCGGCAGGTCGATGCGGTTCATCGTCGAGCAGAAGCACACCGTGCGGTCCAGGAACATCACGTTCTTGTCCGGGTGCGCCTGGGCCAGCCGCTTGACCAGGTTCAGCTCCGTGCCGACCGCCCACGCCGACCCGGACGGGGCCGACTCGATGGTCTTGATGATGAACTCGGTGGACCCGATCAGGTCGGCGCCGCGGACGACCTCGTGCCGGCACTCGGGGTGCACGAGCACGTTCACGTCCGGGACCCGGGCCCGCACCTCGTCCACCGACTCCTTGGTGAACCGGCCGTGCACCGAGCAGTGCCCGCGCCACAGCAGCATCCTGGCGTCGCGCAGCTGCTGCCGGGTCAGCCCCCCGTCCGGGCGGTGCGGGTTGTAGACGACGCAGTCGTCCAGCGACATGCCCATCTCCAGGACGGCGGTGTTGCGCCCGAGGTGCTGGTCGGGCAGGAACAGCACCTTCGACCCCTTGGAGAACGCCCACTCCAGCGCGCGCTTGGCGTTGGAGGAGGTGCAGACCGTGCCCCCGCGGCGGCCCACGAACGCCTTGATGTCGGCCGAGGAGTTCATGTAGGTCACCGGCACGACGTCGTCGGCCACACCGGCGTCCTCCAGCACCTCCCAGCACTCCTCCACCTGGTCGAACGTGGCCATGTCGGCCATCGAGCAGCCCGCGGCCAGGTCCGGCAGCACCACCCGCTGGTGGTCGGCGGTCAGGATGTCGGCGGACTCGGCCATGAAGTGCACCCCGCAGAACACCACGTACGGCGCCTGCGGCCGGGCGGCCGCCTGCCGGGCCAGCTTGAACGAGTCGCCGGTGACGTCGGCGAACTGGATCACCTCGTCGCGCTGGTAGTGGTGGCCCAGCACGAACACCCGGTCGCCGAGCGCCGCCTTGGCGGCACGGGCGCGCTCCACCAGGGCGGGGTCGGAGGCGGGGGGCAGGTCGCCTGGGCAGTCGACGCCGCGCTCGCTGTCGGGGTCCGCGCCCCGGCCCAGGAGCAGCAGCGGCAGATCACGCACGGGGGTGGTCACGACGCTCTCCCTCCTGCGACAACTTATCGTCGCTTTGACGACTAATAATCGCACACATTTCGGGCATAGGAACCGGGCGGGGCGGGGTGTGACGCAGACCGCAGCCGATTCGCGGGCCGGATCGGGTGTCACACCGGCGTCAGGCGGAATGACCACGAACCGAGGTACGTTGTCCTAGGAGCGTCGAGCCGCGGAGTACCCGAACGCGACTCGGCGATGTCCGAGACAGAGCCGCGGGCGCGGCGAAGCGACACCCGGGAGCCACACACATGACGGTTTCAGGCGAGACCACGCAGGAGACCACGCAGCAGGGCGTCATCCTCACCGACGCCGCCGCCGAGAAGGCCAAGAGCCTGCTCCAGCAGGAGGGCCGTGACGACCTGGCGCTGCGTGTCGCCGTGCAGCCGGGGGGCTGCTCGGGCCTGATCTACCAGCTGTTCTTCGACGAGCGGCAGATGGACGGCGACCTGGTCCAGGACTTCAACGGCCTGGCGGTGCGGGTCGACCGGATGAGCGCCCCGTACCTGACCGGCGCCACCATCGACTTCGTCGACACGATCGAGAAGCAGGGCTTCACGATCGACAACCCGAACGCGTCGGGCTCCTGCGCCTGCGGCGACTCCTTCAACTAGGAGCCGCCCTCCGGCCGCACGGGGTGCGGCCGCGGTTCGCGAACGCTCACGGGGGCCCGGACGGCGCGCCGTCCGGGCCTTCGCGTCTTCGGCCGCGCGGCGTCTCCGACCGGGACCTCGCCCGTGACCTCGTCTGTGCCTCGTCCGTGACTTCGTCCGGGGCGTCGCCTGTGTCGTCGGCCGCGTCTTGCGCCCGGGGCTGCGGCGCGAGCCGATCTCGTGATGCCATGGGCAGTAGTCTTGACCGGCCCGCGATCCCCCATGGGGTCGACGAACAGCCGGACACACAGCCGGACGACACCACGAGGAGAGCGACGCCGTGCGCATCGCCGTGACAGGCTCCATCGCGACCGACCATCTGATGACCTTCCCCGGGCGGTTCACCGACCAGCTGCTACCCGATCAGCTCGACCGGGTGTCGCTGTCGTTCCTGGTGGACGAGCTGGAGATCAGGCGGGGCGGCATCGCCGCCAACATCTGCTTCGGCATGGGCAGCCTGGGCAAGAGGTCGATCCTGGTGGGCTCGGTCGGGGACGACTTCGCCGACTACCGGTCCTGGCTCGACCGGCACGGTGTGGACACCGCCTCGGTGCACGTGTCCGAGCTGCACCACACCGCCCGCTTCCTGTGCACCACCGACCAGGACCAGAACCAGATCGCCACCTTCTACGCCGGCGCGATGAGCGAGGCGCGCTCCATCGAGCTGCAGCCGGTGGCCGACCGGGTCGGCGGGCTGGACCTGGTGGTGATCAGCCCGAACGACCCCGAGGCGATGCTGCGGCACACCGACGAGTGCCGCACCCGCGGGATCCCGTTCGCCGCCGACCCGTCCCAGCAGCTGGCCCGCATGGACGGCGCGGACGTGCGCAGGCTCATCGACGGCGCCGCCTACCTGTTCAGCAACGAGTACGAAAAGGCCCTGGCCGAGGAGAAGACCGGCTGGTCGGAGCAGGAGTTCCTGGACCGGGTCGGGATCCGGGTGACCACCCTCGGCCCCAAGGGCGCGATCATCGACCGCAAGGGCGAGGAGGGCCTGCACGTGCCCGCCGCGCCCGTCGCCAAGGTCGTCGACCCCACCGGCGTGGGCGACGCCTTCCGCGCCGGGTTCCTCACCGCCACCGCCTGGGGCCTGCCGCTGGAGCGCGCGGCCCAGGTCGGCAACGTCACCGCCGCCTACGCCCTCGAGGCCGCCGGCCCGCAGGAGTACTCCCTGTCGACCTCCGCCTTCCTGGACCGCCTGGCCCGGACCTACGGGGAGGCCGCCGCCGACGACGTCCGCCCCCACCTGTCCTGCCCGAACCCGTAAGGGCGCGGCACCGGCGCACACCCGATACCGGCGAACAGCGGCCCTCCCGCACGGAAGGGCCGCTGTTCAACGTCTGCACGCAGACCGCCGCGCCGCGTCCACCGGGGCAGGCCGGAGCCCGCGCACGGCCGCGGCCGTGCGCGACGAGCGGCCGGTCGACGGCGATCAGGACGGCCGATCGGTACGGCCGGTCAGTACGAGCGGCGGATGTGGAACGCCCAGCCGCGCTGGAGCGCCTCCTCGCGGACGAACTCCTGCGACTTCATCCGGCACCAGGCGGGCACGTCGGTGCGGGCGGCCACGTCGTCGGCGAGCACCGCGACGATCTCGCCGACCGGGACCTCCCGGATCCGCTCGGCCAGCATGATGATCGGGATGGGGCACTTGCGGCCCAGCGCGTCGATCACCAGCGCGGGCGGGGGCCCGGCGGGGGCGGCCGGCGGGGCCGGAGGCTGCGGGGCGCGCTGTGCGGCGCGGCGGGAACGGCCCAGGAATCTCATCGGAGCGGCCGCCTCACTGTCGTGGTCACGGGGGGAAGGGGCGAACGGGGCGGGTGCGGGGTCATGGGGCGTCACTCCACGCTTGCTCCGGCGGCCCGGCGCAGCCGGGCGACCGCGTCGGGCAGCACCTGCAGGAGCCGGTCGACGTCGGCCGCGCGTGCGCCGCGGGGCAGCGACACCCGCACGTTGCCATGGGTGATCACTCCCATCGCCTCCAGGACATGGCTGGGACGCAGCGTATCGGCCGTGCACGAGCTTCCCGACGAGACCGCGAAACCCAGGCGGTCCAGTTCGGTCAGCAGCGCCTCGCCCGGCACGTACAGGCAGGAGAACGTCACCAGGTGCGGCAGCCGCCGCTCCGGGTCGCCCACCACCTGTACGTCTTCGATCGTACGCGGCACCCGGTCCCGGATACGGCCGATCAGCTCGGAAAGCCGGGTCGCCTCGGCGGCCATCTCCGCGCGCACCGCCGCCAGCGCGGCCGCCGCCGCGACCGCGCCCGGCACGTTCTCGAACCCCGGCACGCGCCGCCGCTCGCGCTCGTCCTCCGGCAGCGGCGACCGCCACCGCGTGCCCTTGCGCACCACCAGCACGCCCACGCCGGGCGGCCCGCCCCACTTGTGCGCGCTCGCCGCCAGCAGCGACCAGCCTCCCGGCACGTCGACGCGGCCGACCGACTGCGCCGCGTCCACGAACAGCGGCACCCCGGCGGCGCGGCACGCCGCCGCGGCCTCGGCGACCGGCTGCACCGTGCCGACCTCGTGGTTGGCCGACTGCAGGCACGCCAGCGCGGTGTCCGGGCGCAGCGCCGCGGCGAACTCGTCCGGGTCGACGCGGCCGAGCCGGTCCACGCCCACCACGGTGACCTCGCCGCCGTCGGCCTCGTGCGACGCGGCCGCGTGCAGCACGCTGGAGTGCTCCACCGCGCTCACCACCAGGTGGCGGCCGGTGCGGCGGCGCGCCCGCAGCGCGCCCAGCACGGCCAGGTGCACCGCCTGCGTGCCGGACGCGGTGAACGACACCTCGTCCGGGCGCACCCCGAGCACGGACGCGACCTGGGCGCGCGCCCGGTCCAGCAGCATCCGCGACGAGCGCGCCGCGCCGTACAGGCGGGCCGGATCGGCCCACCCCGAGTCGAGCGCCTCCAGCAGCGCCGCGCGCCCCGCCGGGTGCGGCGGCTCGCCGGACGCGGCGTCGAAATAGACCCTCTCGCCGGGCGCGGTTCCACGGGTTCCCACGTCGCTGCACACGTCGGATTCGGCCACCTCAGGAGCGTAACCGGGCACCCGATCGGGGGGTGGCGCGACCCTCGCGCTAATCTGTCCATCGCACGTGTGACAACCGACCTGACCGCCCGGAGGACCGGGCTTCATCTGTGGGGAAGGCAATCCGTGAGTCCGACCCGCTCTAGGGAGCGGCGTACGCCTGTGCGCGGTCGCCGCGCGTTGAAAAGCGCAGGGGCCCTGGGCCTGCTGGCGTTGACCGCCTCGGCATGCAGTGACGAGGCCAAGCGCCTGGGCATGCCCGAACCGATCAGCGAGCAGGCCGAGCGCATGCTCACGCTGTGGCAGGGCTCCTGGATCGCGGCGTTCGCCGTCGGCGGCGTCGTGTGGGGCCTGATCATCTGGGCGGTGCTGTTCCACCGCAAGCGCTCCGACGACCTGCCGCCGCAGGTGCGCTACAACCTGCCGATCGAGATCCTCTACACGGCGGTCCCGTTCGTCGTCATCGGCGTGCTGTTCTACTTCACCGCCCGCGACCAGGACTACGTCGAGAAGATCGACAACAAGACCCCGCCGGCGGTCACGGTCGACGTCATCGGCTTCCAGTGGAGCTGGCAGTTCGACTACAAGGAGAAGGACGCCTCCGGCCGCGAGCGGACCGTCGCCTCCGTGGTCGGCGTGCCGGTCGCCCCCGACTCCGACAACAAGCCGGTGCTCACCATCCCGTCCGGTGAGCGCGTCCGCATCCGGCTGCACTCCAACGACGTGATCCACTCGTTCTGGGTCCCGGCGCTCCTGTACAAGAAGGACGTCATGCCGGGCTACACCAACGAGTTCGAGTTCACCGCCACCAAGACCGGCACCTACGAGGGCCGGTGCGCCGAGCTGTGCGGCGTCGACCACAGCCGCATGCTGTTCCAGCTGCGCGTCGTCACGCCCCAGCAGTACGACCAGTTCATCGCCCAGGCCAAGGCCAAGGCGGCGCAGGGAGCCAAGCAGTGACCACCGTCAGCGACGCACCGCGCGCGCAGCTCGCCGCGGCGCGCACGAGCAAGGGACGCATCATCGCGTCCTGGCTGTCCAGCACCGACCACAAGGTGATCGGCTACATGTACCTGATCACCTCGTTCATCATGTTCCTCGTCGGGGGCGTGATGGCCGTGGTGATGCGGGCCGAGCTGTACAAGCCGGGCCTGCAGGTGGTCAGCAACGAGCAGTTCAACCAGCTGTTCACCATGCACGGCACGGTCATGCTGCTGATGTTCGCGACCCCGCTGTTCGCCGGGTTCGCCAACGTCATCATGCCGCTGCAGATCGGGGCGCCGGACGTGGCGTTCCCGCGCATGAACATGCTGGCGTACTGGCTGTTCCTGTTCGGCAGCCTGATCGCGCTGTCGGGGTTCCTCACCCCGGGCGGCGCGGCCAGCTTCGGATGGTTCGCCTACGCGCCGCTGTCGGACGCGGTGCGCTCGCCGGGCATCGGCGGTGACCTGTGGGTGATGGGCCTGACCATGTCGGGTCTCGGCACCATCCTGGGCGGCGTCAACTTCATCACCACGATCCTGTGCATGCGCGCCCCCGGCATGACGATGTTCCGCATGCCGATCTTCACCTGGAACGTGCTGCTGACCTCCATCCTGATCCTGCTGGCGTTCCCGCCGCTGGCGGCCGCGCTGCTGGGCCTGGAGGCCGACCGCAAGTTCGGCGCGCACATCTTCGACGCCGCGCACGGCGGCGCGCTGCTGTGGCAGCACCTGTTCTGGTTCTTCGGGCACCCGGAGGTCTACATCATCGCCTTGCCCTTCTTCGGCGTGGTGACCGAGATCCTCCCGGTGTTCAGCCGCAAGCCCATCTTCGGCTACATCGGCCTGGTGTTCGCGACCATCGCCATCGCCGGCCTGTCGGTGACGGTGTGGGCGCACCACATGTACGTCACCGGCCAGGTGCTGCTGCCGTTCTTCTCGTTCATGACGTTCCTGATCGCGGTGCCCACCGGGGTGAAGTTCTTCAACTGGGTCGGCACCATCTGGCGGGGGCAGCTCACCTTCGAGTCGCCGATGCTGTGGTCGCTGGGCTTCCTGGTGACGTTCCTGTTCGGCGGGCTGACCGGCGTCATCCTCGCCTCCCCGCCGATGGACTTCCAGCTCAGCGACTCCTACTTCGTGGTGGCGCACTTCCACTACGTGCTGTTCGGCACCGTGGTGTTCGCGATGTTCGCCGGGTTCTTCTTCTGGTGGCCGAAGTGGACCGGCAAGATGCTCAACGACCGGCTCGGCAAGATCCAGTTCTGGATGCTGTTCGTCGGCTTCCACGGCACCTTCCTGGTGCAGCACTGGCTGGGCGCCGCGGGCATGCCGCGCCGGTACGCCGACTACGCCGAGGAGTTCACCGGCCTGAACATGCTGTCCACCGCCTTCACGCTGCTGCTCGGCGTGTCGCTGCTGCCGTTCTTCTACAACGTCTACATCACCTGGAAGAAGGGCAAGCGGGTCGAGGTGGACGACCCGTGGGGCTACGGCAACTCGCTGGAGTGGGCGACGTCCTGCCCGCCGCCGCGGCACAACTTCAACTCGATTCCGCGGATCCGGTCCGAGCGGCCCGCGTTCGACCTGCACCACCCGCGGGTCGGCGCCAAGGGCGAGCTCACCGGGACGAAGGGGTAACCGGCGATGCGCGTACAGGCGTTCATGTTCTACGGATGCGCGGTCTTCTTCCTCGCCTCCGACATCGTCTACTGGCTGTGGTCCAAGGACTGGACCGGCACCACGGCGCTGGCGCTGGCCATCGGCCTGGCGGGCCTGATCGGGTTCTACATCCACTTCACGGTCCGCCGGCTGGAGAAGGCCAACGGCGGCCCGCTGTACGAGGACGACCCGGACGGCGAGATCGCCGACGCCGCGGGCGAGCTGGGCTTCTTCAGCCCGCACAGCTGGTGGCCGCTGTTCCTGGCGCTGTCGGCCGCGACGGTCACGCTGGGCATGGTGTTCGGCTGGTGGCTGGTGATCCTGGGGGTGGCCGCGACGCTGCTCACCTCGGTCGGCCTGGTGTTCGAGTACTACCGGGGCCACTTCTCGCACTGATCCCCGCCGCGCCCGCCGGGGGACGGACGTCAACATCCGCTCCGTCTCCCGCAAGGGCGGCGTGCTGATCGCCCCAGCGGTCGGCAAAGAAAGCCGTCGAGGGCCGGGACCCGTCTACCGGACGGGTCCCGGCTTTCCGCATAATGATCGTCGTGCACGTTTCGTGAGGAATGTTTGCCGACGGTGACATGCGATCGGGGGGTCACGGTGCGCGTCGGGAGCTGGGGGACGAGAGGCGTCGGACGGCCCGCCGCGACCGTCCGGCGGCGGTGCGGCCCGGCGGGTCCGCGCCGGCGGCGGACGGCGCTGCTGCTCGGCGCGGCGCTCGCGGCCGCGGGCGGC
>NZ_BAABDO010000137.1:0-16272 GCF_039539665.1 Actinomadura keratinilytica | reverse complement strand
GGTGCGCTCGGCCTGGCCGTCGGCGGCGCCGTCCGCGCGGTCGCCGCCGGAGGCGCCGCCCGCCTCGCCGGCGCCGCCGGTGGTGTCGTCGTCGCCGAGTTCGGCGGCCAGGACGCTGCCCGCCGCGAGGATGGCGGTCTCCTCGTCGTGCCGGTCGGGCACGGAGGGGTCGTCCACCTCGGTCGCCTCGGCCGGGCGGGACAGCACGGCCGTGCCCGCGCCGCCGTCCCCGTGCCCCAGCAGCCGCATCAGCACCTGGCGGGCGTTGGGCCGGTTGGCCGGGTCCTTGTCCAGGCACTCGGCGACCAGGTCGCGCAGCGGCCCGGTCAGCCGCCCGAGGTCCGGCTCCTCGTGCAGGATGCGGTTGATCACCGCCGGGATGGTGTCCTGGCCGAACGGCGGCTCGCCGGTGGCCGCGAACGTCAGCGTGGCGCCCCAGCAGAACACGTCGGCGGGCGTGCCGACCTCCTCGCCCTTGAGCATCTCGGGCGCCATGTACGAGGGGGTGCCGATGACCTTGCTGGTCAGCGTGGTGGAGCCGCTGATCGCGCGGGCCACCCCGAAGTCGATCACGCGCGGGCCGTCCGGGCCGATCAGCACGTTGTGCGGCTTGAAGTCGCGGTGCACCACCTCGGCCTGGTGGATGGCGGCCAGGGCGGTGGCGGTGCTGACCGCCAGCCGGTCCAGCGCCGCGCCCGACAGCGGGCCCTTCTCGGTGACGTGCTGGTTGAGCGACGGGCCGCGCACGTACTCGCTGACGATGTACGGCCGGTCGCCGTCGGCGTCGGCGTCGATCACCTGGGCGGTGCAGAACGGGGCCACCCGCTTGGCCACCTCGACCTCGCGCAGGAAGCGGGCCCGGGCCTTGTCGTCGGAGGTCAGCTCGGCGTGCAGCAGCTTGATCGCCACCTGCCGGCCGTCCGGCGACTCGCCCAGGAAAACACTGCCCTGGCCGCCCTCGCCCACCCGGCCGATCAGGTCGTAGGACCCCAGCCGCATCGGGTCGCCGGCCCGCAGGGCACCAACCTCCATGCGCGGAACCGCCCTCTCTGTGTGTCGCGCTGTCCGCCCGTCGCGTGCGTCGCGGGGATGCCGGCGGGCGCCGGTGATCGCGCCGGCCGCGGACGGGCCTCGGGTGAATCGTAGGGAATGAATGAGTCGGCCTTCGACCAGTGGGACGCCCCAAACCACCGGGGAGTTCACCCGGATCCGGCACTTCACCGCGATCCGGCCACCTGCTCACCGCGTCCGGGGGCGGCCCCCTACCCTAGCCCGCCCAGCGCCGCCGCATAAGGCACACAACCGAAAACACCGGCATTTCTCCAGGTCGGCGGCCGCTTTCTCAGCGAATTCAGGAGTGTGAAGTCGGCGTGCCGGGTAGACAGCGGCTTGACGATCTTCGCAAGGAGGTACACCGGCATGTCACTTCCGTTAAGGACCGCGTGCTGCGCCACGACGATCGCCCTGGCCCTCACCCCGGGCGCCGCCGTCGCGCAGCCGGTGGAGCGGCAGGAACGCCCCGAGAAGATCCAAAGTGAGGGGAGCCAGGCGCTGTGGCGCCGGCCCTCCGCGCACATCCGCCGGGCCAGGCCCTTCGGCAGGGCGGGCAGCATGCACAGCCTGAGGGAACGGGCCGGGATGCTGGCCGCGCTGCAGCGCTCGGTGCGGCTGCGCCGGGCGCAGATGCTGGCCAGGTGGCAGCGCCGCGCCGACCGCGCGGTCAGCTACGCGCTGCGCCAGCAGGGGCGCCCCTACGTGTGGGGCGGCACCGGCCGGCGGGGCTTCGACTGCTCCGGGCTGGTGCAGCGGGCGTGGCGGCGCGCGGGGGTGCGCATCCCGCGGGTGGCCGCGTCGCAGTACCACAACATCAACCCGAAGATCCGGCGCCGCGACCTGCTTCCCGGCGACCTGGTCTTCTTCAACCGGCTGAACCACGTCGGCATGTACGTGGGCGGCGGCCGGTTCGTTCACTCGCCGCGCCCCGGCCGCCGCGTGACGGTCGAGCGGCTGCGCGGCCACTACCGCTCCCGCTACGTCGGCGCCGTGCGCCCGGCGTGGCGGCGGCTGCCGCCGGTGCCCACGCGGCTCTACTGAGCCGTCCGCACCCGGCCCGGCGCACGCCGCCGAGCCCGTCGCCGAGCACAGCCGCCGACGGGCCACCGCTGGACGGGGACGCGGGGGCCGTTCCCGTCGCGATCACCTCACCCGGATCGCGTCCCGGCCGCGGACGCGGTCCGGGACTTCGAAACCGCGGCACCAGTCCGCGCCCCGCACGGCGCCGGGCCGTGCGGGGGCGGCTCAGGACGACTTCTCCGGGGTGAAGTGCCGCAGCACGTCGGGGTTGGCCAGGGAGTCGGGGTTGGCGGCCTTCTCCACCGGCGTCCCCAGCAGGATCTTGCGGACGGGGACCTCCAGCTTCTTGCCCGACAGCGTGCGCGGGATGCCGGGGACCTCGTGGATCTCGTCCGGGACGTGCCGCGGCGACAGCGTCGAGCGCAGCGCGGTGCGCAGCCGGGCCACCAGGTCGTCGTCGAGGACGGCGCCGGGCGCGGGCTGCACGTACAGGATCAGCCGGCCCTCCTGCCCGAGCCGGCCGGTGTCGATGACCAGGCTGTCGGCGATCTCGTCGAACGACTCGACCACGCGGTAGAAGTCGGCGGTGCCCATGCGAACCCCGCCCCGGTTGAGCGTCGAGTCGGACCGGCCGTAGATCACGCAGCCGCCGTCCGGGAGGATCTTGATCCAGTCGCCGTGCCGCCACACGCCCGGGTACATGTCGAAGTACGACTCGCGGTAGCGCTCGCCGCCCTCGTCGTTCCAGAAGAACACCGGCATGGACGGCATCGGCTCGGTGATGACCAGCTCGCCGACCTCGTCCACCACCGGCCGGCCGTCGTCGGCGTACGCCTCGACCTTGGCGCCCAGGCCGCGGCACTGGATCACCCCGGCGCGCAGCGGCAGCACGGGCGACGGCCCCACGAAGCCGGTGCACAGGTCGGTGCCGCCGGAGAACGAGCCGAGCAGCAGGTCCTTGCCGACCGCCTCGTACACCCAGGTGAAGCCCTCGGGCGGCAGCGGCGAGCCGGTGGAGCCGATGCCGCGGATGCGCGACAGGTCCAGCTCCTCGCCGGGGCGGCGGCCCTCCTTCATCGAGGCGATGATGTACGGGGCGCCGACGCCGAAGTAGGTGACGCCGCTGTCGGCCGCCATCCGCCACAGGTCGGTGGGCGCGCCGTCGTACATCACGATCGTGGCGCCGACCAGCAGGCCGCCGATGAGGTAGTTCCACATCATCCAGCCCGTGGTGGTGTACCAGAAGAACACGTCGCCCGGGCCGAGGTCCTGGTGGAACGACAGCGCCTTGAGGTGCTCCAGGACGACGCCGCCGTGCCCGTGCACGATCGGCTTGGGCAGCCCGGTGGTGCCCGAGGAGTACACCACCCACAGCGGGTGGTCGAACGGCACGTCCTCGAACGCCAGGGCGTGGCCGCCGCGGGGCAGGTCGGTGTAGCGGACGCCCACGCGCAGCCCCTCGGCGGTGGCGGCGGGGTCCAGGTACGGGACGAGCACGGTGGCGCGCAGCGACGGCAGCGCGGCCTCGATCTCGCGGACGACGTCGCGCCGGTCGAACCGCTTGCCGTTGTAGGCGTAGCCGTCCACGGCGATGAGCACCTTCGGCTCGATCTGCGCGAACCGGTCGACCACGGAGGAGGAGCCGAAGTCCGGGGAGCACGACGACCAGACCGCGCCGAGCGAGGCGGCGGCCAGGAAGCAGATCAGCGCCTCGGGGATGTTGGGCAGGTAGGCGGCCACCCGGTCGCCGCGGCCGACGCCCAGCTCGGCCAGTCCGGCGCGCACCTCGGCCACGTGCCGGGCCAGTTCGCGGTAGGTGAGCAGCCGGTGCCCGCCCGCCTCGGAGCGGAACACCACGGCGGTGTCGTCGGGGGCCTGCTCGGCGCGGCGCAGCGCGTTGGCGGCGTAGTTGACGGTCGCGCCGGGGAACCAGCGCAGCCCGTCCACCGGCATGGGCCCGCCGGACCGCACCGGCCCGTCGCCGCGCTCGCCGACCACGTCGAAGTACTCCCAGATCGACGCCCAGAAGGCGTCCACCTCGGTGACCGACCAGCGCCACAGATCGGCGTAGTCCTCGGTGGCCACGCCGCGGTCGCGCAGCCACTCGCGGTAGCGCGTCACCCGGGCGCCGGCGACGACCTCCGCGGACGGCTCCCACAGCGGCGCCCCCTCCGGAGTCAAGCCGTCGGACGCTTCGTCGCCTGCCATCGCACCGGCCTCCTCTTCGTCGCGGGGGTGTCGGGGTGGCCCCCCACCTGGTGTATCGCGCGCGGGCATGCGGCACGCGCTGAGGTTCCCAGCATCGAACCCGCCGGCCCGGCTTCGCAAGCCCGTCGATCTTACGCCCGGGGCGGCCGCCGTCCCGCCGGGGGCCTACCCATATCCCGAGGTAGGCACCTGTGCGGGCGGCGCACCCGGCGACTTCTCCAGCACGGTCAGCCCTGGGTGAGCCGGGTGACGGCGGAGACGACCGCGTCGGTGTCGGCCAGCGTCGGCAGGACGACGTCGGCGCCCGCCGAACGCAGCTCGGCCTCGGTGGCGCTGCCGGTGGCGACCGCGATGATCGGCGACCCGGCGATGCGGGCGGCCTGCACGTCGCGCGGCGAGTCGGCCACGTACACGGTGGCGGACTCGCCGAACGCCACGCCGCGCGCGTCCCCGGCGCGGCGCCGCACCAGCTCCAGCATGGCGGCCTTGCTGTACACGCCGGTCTCGTAACCGCCCGCGTCCAGGTCCAGATGCCCGGCCAGTCCCAGCTCGGTGACCTTGAGCCGGGCCACCGGCTCGATCGACCCGGTCAGCACCGACTGGACCGTGCCGGGCACGCGGGCCAGCGCGTCCAGCGCCTCGGCCGCCCCGGCCAGCACCCGGCCGTTGCCGCGCAGGTCGGCGCGGCGGGCGGCGAACGCGGCGGCCAGCGCGTCCATGAACCTGGGCAGGTGGTCGTCGGTGGTGACGATGTCGTTGAACGCCAGCGTCTCGAAGATGATCTCCGATTCGGTGCGGCCGGGCATGGGGGCCAGCCGCACCAGGGGCCGCCCGGTGGTCCGCTGGAACGCCTCGGCGTAGCACTCCCGGGCGACCCGGCCGACGTCCACGAGCGTGTGGTCGATGTTCCACAGGACCAGACGGTTCATGCCGGGTATCGTCCGGCCTGCCGCGCGCTTTGCGCAACCGGACGCCGGCCGGGCCGCACCGCCGGGGTCAGCCCATGTGCGGGTAGCGGTAGTCGGTCGGCGGGACGAACGTCTCCTTGATCGACCGGGCGTTGACCCAGCGGATCAGGTTGAAGACCGATCCGGCCTTGTCGTTGGTGCCGCTGGCGCGGGCGCCGCCGAACGGCTGCTGGCCCACCACCGCGCCGGTCGGCTTGTCGTTGATGTAGAAGTTGCCCGCCGCGAAGCGCAGCACCTCGGTGGCCGCGGCGATGGCGGCCCGGTCCCGCGCGACGATCGCGCCGGTCAGGCCGTACTCGGCGACGCCCTCCAGCTGGCGCAGCATCGCGTCGTAGTCGCCGTCGTCGTAGACGTGCACGCCGAGGATGGGGCCGAAGTACTCCTTGGTGAAGATCTCGTCCTCGGGGTCGGTCGACTCCAGCACGGTGGGGCGGACGAACCAGCCCTGCGAGTCGTCCAGCTCGCCGCCGACGAGGATCTTCGCGGTGTCGATGCCGCGGGCGCGTTCGATCGCCGCCCGGTGCTTGGCGAACGCCCGGCCGTCGATGACCGCGCCCATGAACGCCGACAGGTCCTCGGCCACGTTGCCCATGGTGAGCGCGGCGACCTCGTCGCAGAAGTCGTCGCGCATGCGCTCCCACAGCGACCGGGGGATGTAGGCGCGGGAGGCCGCCGAGCACTTCTGCCCCTGGTACTCGAAGGCGCCGCGGATCAGCACGGTCTTCAGCACGTCGACGTCAGCGGACGGGTGGGCCACCACGAAGTCCTTGCCGCCGGTCTCGCCGACCAGCCGCGGGTAGCCCTTGTAGCCCGCGATGTTCTCGCCGACCGTCCGCCACAGGTGCTGGAACGTGCGGGTGGAGCCGGTGAAGTGGATGCCGGCCAGCTCGGGGTGGGTGAGCGCGACGTCGGACACCGCCCGCCCGTCGCCCGTCACCAGGTTGATCACGCCGGGGGGCAGCCCGGCCTCCTCCAGCAGCCGCATGGTGTGGTGCGCGGCCAGCTGCTGGGTGGGCGACGGCTTCCAGATCACCACGTTGCCCATCAGGGCGGGCGCGGTGGGCAGGTTCCCGGCGATGGCGGTGAAGTTGAACGGGGTGATGGCCAGCACGAACCCCTCCAGCGGCCGGTACTCCATCCGGTTCCACACGCCGGGCGAGGACTCGGGCTGCTGGGTGTACAGCCGGCGGGCGTAGGCGACGTTGAACCGCCAGAAGTCGATCAGCTCGCAGGCCGAGTCGATCTCGGCCTGCTGCACCGACTTGGACTGGCCGAGGATGGTGGCGGCGTTCAGCGTGGCGCGCCACGGGCCGGAGGCCAGCTCGGCCGCCCGCAGCAGGATGGCGGCGCGGTCGTCGAACGGCATCGCGCGCCAGGCGGGCGCGGCCTCGCGGGCGGCGTCGATCGCCGCGCGCACGTCGTCGTCGGTGGCGTTGCCCATGCGGCCGAGCACGTGCGCGCGGTCGTGCGGCTCGACCACGTCGATGGGCTCGCCGCCGCCCAGCCTGCGCTCGCCCCCGATCGTCATGGTCAGCTCGGTCTCCGCGTCGCCGAGCTCCTTGATCTTGGCTTCCAGCGCGGCGCGCTCGGGGCTGCCCGGCGGGTACGGCTTGACCGGCTCGTTCACCGGCTCCGGCACGTTGGTGACGGCGTCCATCTGGCGCTCCCCATAAAGTCCGACATCGTCGTCGTACAGCGGCATAGTCACACAAAGAGGAAGACTTGCGTCATATGTCGCTGCCTGCCTTCAACGACACGAGACCTACCCGTTACCGCCGTCCGCGACGCGGTCTCCGGGCAGGCAAGCGGGGCCGACGGGCCGGTGCGCGCAGGACCGGGGTCAGGGCAGCAGGTCGCCGAGTTCCTGGGTGGCGTACCAGAGCAGCTCGTGGCCTTCGGCGCCGTCGACGGTGAAGCGGGCGTCCTCGTCGCCGGCCTCGGCGGCGTCCAGGGCGGCCACGGCGGCGCCCACGTCGGCGGCCGCGTCCTCGGCGTCCACATGGCCCGAGGCGATCCTGCGCCAGGCGATCGGGGCGGTGACCAGCACCCGGGCGCGGGCGCCCTCGTCGCCGACGGCGGCGTCCCCGCGCGGGCGCTCCACCGACTGCTCGGGCACCTCGGCGGCCAGCACCACCCGGCGCCGGGGCGCGTCGGGGTCGCCGGCCAGCAGCCGCAGGGACGCGCGTGCGGCGGCGGTCATCGCCGCGTACTCCAGCTCCTCCTGGTCGCCTCCCGCGTACCACTCCCGCAGCGCGGGGGTGACCGCGTAGGCGGTCAGCGGGGCGGGCCCGATCTCCCGCGCCGCGTGGACGCGGGCCAGGCCGGACAGGGTGGCGGGCACATAGACGCGCATGACGATCAGCCAGTCTGCCAGATCCGACCTGGCCGGTCAGACCGCCGGGCCGCCGGAGCGGGCCGGGCTCAGCGCAGCACGCCCAGTTCGCGCAGGGCCCCGATGGTCTCGGCGGCCTCGCGGTGGTGGATGGCGAGCATGCCGACGGCCTCGGCCGCGCGCACGTTGTGGTCGATGTCGTCGATGAACACGCACTCGGCGGGGGCGAGGCCGAGCAGGTCGACGGCGTGCCGGAAGATCCGCTCGTCCGGCTTGCGCATGCCCACCTCGCAGGAGATGACGACCGCGTCGAACAGCTCGGCGAACAGGTGGCGCGGGTAGTCGTTGCCCCAGGAGTTGGACAGCAGGGCCGTGCGCACGCCCGCCGTGCGGACGTCCCGCAGCGCCTCGTACATCGCCTCCACCGGGGTGAACGCGGCGAACATGCGGGAGATCAGGCCCTCGTGGGGCACCGGGTCGCCGTCCACGGTCAGCAGCTCGGCGGCCAGCATCCGCTCGAACTCGGCCGGGTCCAGGGTGCCGTCCTCAAGCCCGTGGACGGGGTTGCGGCCGACGCCGTCGTAGGCCTGCTGGACCCACTCGCCCATCACCGACAGGTAGCGGTCGGCGTCGATGCGGTCGGCCTCCAGCCACGCCCGGATCGCCTCGTTGAGGGGTGAGGTCAGCACGCCGCCCCAGTCGGTGATCACTGCTCTGACGGTCGTCACGCCGCCGATGGTAAATGATGCCCGTTTCTGGGCGAAGGCCCGGCCTGTGGGGGACCATTGCGGAATGTTGACCGCCTATCTCGGACTCTGCCTGCTGATCACCCTGACTCCGGGCCTGGACACGGCCGTGGTCACCCGCAGCGTGCTGCTGCGCGGCACCCGCGCCGGGATGCTGACCGCGGCCGGATGCGCGCTCGGCCTGCTGGCGCACGCCACCGCCGTCGCGCTCGGCCTGGCCACGCTGCTGGCCCGCAGCGCCGTCGCGTTCGAGGCGGTGAAGCTGGCCGGGGCCGCGCTGCTGGCCCTCCTCGGCCTGCGCGCGCTGTGGGACGCCCGCCGCCACCGCGGATCCGCCGACGAGCAGCCGCCCGCCGACCCGGCCGGGCGGCCCGGCCGCGGGGAACGCTGGGCGTTCGCGGCCGGGCTGCTCACCAACCTCACCAATCCGAAGGCGACCCTGTTCTTCCTGGCCGCGCTGCCGCAGTTCCTGCCGGACGACCCGGCGCGGGCGCTGCCGGTCGCGCTGGGCCTGGCCGCCATCGCCGTCGTCTTCAGCATGGCCGGGCTCGGCCTGTGGGCGCTCGGCCTGGGACGCGTGCGCCGGATCGCGATGGCGCCGCGTTTCCGCCGGATCCAGGAGCGGGTGCTGGGCGTCACGCTGATCGGGCTGGGCGTCCGCGTCGCGACCGAATAGCCCTGATCCGAATAGCCCTGATCCGAATAGCCCTGATCCGAATAGCCCTGATCCGAACGGCCCTAGAACCGGATAGCCCTCAACCGGACGGCCCCTGCCGGTCGGCCCCCGGACAAGACCCCCGCCGCGCGACGCCGACCGCACGGCCGCCGGCCCGTGCGGCGCGGCGCGCGCGGAACCGCTCCGGACCCCCGTGCCGTGCCCGCCGGACGCGGCCATGCGGCCGCACGGCGGCGGCACCGGAGCGAACGGCCGCGGGTGTCACGCCGCCGTCCGTCCCGCGGTCGCGCCGTCACGCGGACCGCAGCCGCTGCAGCGCCTCGCGCACTCCCCCGTCGGCCTCCTCCAGCAGCGCCGTCGCGCGCGCGGTGGGCACCTCGCCGAGCAGCGAGACCAGCGCCACGCGGGTGTCCCCGCCCGCCTCGGCGAGCGCCTTCTCGCAGGTGCGGGCGTCCATGCCGGTGGCCTCGATGAGGATGCGCACCAGCCGGGCGCGCAGCTTGCCGTTGAGCGCGTTGACGCTGACCATCAGGTTGGAGTAGGTGCGGCCCAGCCTGACCATCAGCGTGGTGGAGAAGGAGTTGAGCACCAGCTTGGTGGCGGTGCCCGCCTTCATCCGGGTGGACCCGCTGATCACCTCCGGTCCGGTGGCCAGGGCGATGTGGATCTCCACCTCGTCGCCGTAGGGGGTGCGCGGGTTGCAGCTGATCAGCGCGGTGCGCGCCCCGTTGGCCGCGGCCGCGCGCAGCGCGCCCACCACGTAGGGGGTGCGGCCGCTGGCCGCGATGCCGATCGCCACGTCGCCCGCGGCCACCTCGGCGGCGTCCCGGGCGCCCTGCTCGTCGTCGTCCTCGACGTGGGACACCGCCTGCGCCAGCGCCCCGGGGCCGCCGGCGTGGTGCGCCACCACCCGGCCCCAGATGCCGAACGTGGGCGGCAGCTCGGCGGCGTCGAGCGCGGCCAGCCGCCCCGACGTCCCGGCGCCGAAGTAGTGCACCCGGCCGCCGGCGCGCAGCGACTCCACCGCCACGTCCACCAGCCGGGCGATCTCGGGCAGGACGGCCGCCACGACCACGGGGACCGTGGCGTCCTCGGTGTTGATCAGCCTGAGCACCTCAAGGGTGGGCAGGGTGTCGACGTCGAGGGTCCGCGGGTTGCGGCCCTCGGTGGGCAGATCGCAGTCGATCACCGACGCCTCCGGTCGGGTCGTACGGTCCGGCCGCGGACCGCCTCGTACGTGGCCTCCAGGGCCTTGCGGGTGGTGCCGTAGGTTCGCTGCGCCACGCCGACGAACACGCAGTCGACCACGGTCAGCTGCGCCAGCCGGCTGGCGGTCGCCCCCGAGCGGAACGTGGTCTCACGCGCCGCCGTCGTGAGCACCAGATCCGCCACCTCGGCGATGGGGGACTTGGGGAAGTTGGTCAGGGCCACGGTGGTCGCCCCCCTGTTCTTGGCGACCTCCAGCGCGTCGATGGTCTCCACCGTCGCGCCGGAGTGGGAGATGCCGATCGCCACGTCGCCCGGCTTCAGCACCGCGGCGCTGGTGAGCATGATGTGGGCGTCGGCCCAGGCGTAGCAGACGCGGCCGATGCGGTGCAGTTTCTGCTGGAAGTCCTTGGCGACGAAGGCGCTGGCGCCGACCCCGTAGACGTCCACCCGGTCGGAGGCGACGATCGCGTCGACGACCTGCTCGAGCATCTTGATGTCGAGCTGCGCCGCGGTCTCCTCCACGGCCCTGGCGTCGGCGAAGGTCACCTTCTCCACGATCTGCTCAAGGGAGTCGTCGGGACTGATGTCGCTGCCGATGACCCGTCCTCCGGTGGCGCTCTGCGCCCGGCCCGCCTCCGTCGCCAGGGTCAGTCGGAGCTCTGGATACCCATGAAACCCGATCGCCCGGCAGAACCTGATGACGGTGGTCTCAGAGGTGCCACAGGTCTGGGCGAGTTCGGTGATGGTGGAGTTGGCGACGCCCTCCGGATCGTCGATCACGCGCTGCGCGACGCGCCGCTCCGCGGGCGGCAGGGAGGGCAGCAGGGAGCGCACCCGCACGACGGTGCTGAGCGGTGTCGCCTCCTTCCGCGTCTCCTGTGGTGCCGCGTCGGTAGGGGGTGCGCCGGCGGTTCCGGCGCCCCCCGCCTCAGGGCTGCTGGGTTTCCTCATGGAAGAAATTTTCTTACTGGTGAGATGTCACGTCAACGGTAGAAAGGGCTACCGTCGGCATGTGTTGACCCATTTGGCCGGTCCATACGTGATCGGTATTGACGCGGGTGGCACGAAAACCCGCTGTGTCGTTCTCACGCTCGGGGGAGCAATCGCCGGAGTGGGAATGGGCCCTGGGGCCAACCCCAACTCCGGGGGCGACACCGCGGGGGCGCTCACCACGGCCCTGCAGGAGGCACTGGGCACCGTGGACCGTTCCTTGATCCTCTCCGGCGTTTTCGGGATCGCCGGTGCCGGATCGGCGGGCCGTCCCGCCGCCGTCACGGCGGCGCGGCGGGCATGGCAGGCGGTCGGGCTGCGCGGAGCGCCCGCCGTCGTGACGGACATCGCGGTGGCGTTCGCCGCCGGGACCGACGCGTCCAAGGGCATCGTGGTGTTCTCCGGCACCGGTGCCGGGGCGGCGGTGATCAGCGACGGCGCGATCGTGCAGCGCGCCGACGGCTACGGCTGGCTGGTCGGCGACGAGGGCTCGGCGGTGTGGCTGGGCAAGGAGGCGGTCCGGGCGGCGCTGGCCGCCTTCGACGGCCGCGGCTCCCCCACCCTGCTGACCGAATCGGTGCCCCGGGCGCTGCTCGGGGCGGCGGTGGTCGCCGAGCTGAGCGCGAACGCGCCGCGGCGGGCGCCGCGGCGGACGCTGGCCCTGGCCGGTGCGCCGTCCTCCGGTGCGCCGGGCCACGGCCGCCGGTCGGGCACCGCGGTGCTGGACGACCCCGCGTTCGTCCGGGCGCCCGGCGGGCCGGAACCGCCGTCCCCGGGCCGGGCGGGACCCGCCGGCGCGCCGCCCGAGTGCGCGCCGAACCCGCAGCTCGCCCAGGCCATCATCAAGGAGGTCTACGGCCGCCCGGTCGCGGCCCTCGGCCGGCTCGGGCCGGTCGTGGCCGCGGCGGCGGACGCGGGCGACCCGGTGGCCCGGCGCATCACCCAGGAGGCCGCCGAATGGCTGCTGCGCGACGTGGACGCGGTGCGCCCGGCCCTGCCGGACCCGTGCGCGCCGGTCGTGATGCACGGATCGGTGCTGCGCGACGGTCCCGTCGCCGACGCCGTGCGGGCCGGGCTGCGCGCCCGGTTCGCGGCCGACCCGCGCAGCGCGGGTGACGGTGCCGTCGGGGCGGCCGGGCTGGCCCTGCGCCGTCTCGGCTTCCCGCTGCCGCCGCCGCAACCCGGCTGATCCGCCGACCGTCTCCGTCCGACAGCCGCTCCCCGTCCCGCCGAACTCTTCCGCACCTCGTGCGGCCCCGTCGCGAGAGCCCACGAGCCCCGCGAGCTCCCGAGTGCCACACAATCCCGCGTCATCTGCGCCACTTCGCGCTGAGACCGGCGAAGCGCCCGCCGGCTGAGCGATCCGCTCCGGCCGCGACGCGCCACCTGTGAAATCCCGAAAACGAGCGCGCCGCGCCGGTTGTTCTCCGGCCGATCGCCGCGCCGAGCGCTCTCCCCCGACGCCACGCGCAACGCGACCACGGCCATGCCCTGGCCCGACGCTGCCCTGAAAGCGGTCCGGAGACGCGCCGAAGGCCGACCGGACGCGACCTGACCGCCGCCGCGCATACCCTCGTAACGCCCGGTGCGGCCGGCGGCGGCGCGGGCGACACGGCAACGGCAGCAGAAAAGATCGTTGACCGGCGGCGGGTCGACACGGCCCCGGGCGCGGGTTACGGTCGCCAGGATCGATCACGAAGCGGAATCGACAGACCACGTCGGGGGGCCTGGTCCAGTGCGTGCTTCACGTTCACTCGCACTCGTCACGGCGGTCGCGACGGCGCTCGGCGCGTCGCTGGCCGGCTGCGGTGGCGGCGACTCCGAAGACAAGGACGAACCGGCCGCGGCCAAGACCTCCGGGGCGGGCCGCTCCTCCGGGGGCGCCGCGTCCCCGACCGCCGGCCGGGCCACGGGCACCTGGATCCCCCAGTACGTCGCCTCGATGGGCGTGCGCGAGAAGGTGGGGCAGCTGTTCGTCCCCGCCTTCCCCGACGCCGCCTCCGCCAAGGCGATGATCAAGCGGTACCACGTCGGCGGCCTGATCTTCTTCCCCGGCAACCTGCGCTCGCCGCGGACGACCGCCGAGCTGGCCAACTCGCTGCAGGAGACGTCCAAGGTCCCGCTGCTGCTCGCCGTGGACGAGGAGCAGGGCAAGGTGTCGCGCGCGTCGTTCCTCACCCGCTTCCCCGGCAACATGGCGCTCGGCGCGACCGGCCGCCCGGCCGACGCGCAGGCCGCGGCCCGGGTCACCGGGTCCGAGCTGCGCGCGGTGGGCATCAACCAGAACTTCGCGCCGGTCGCCGACGTCAACGTCAACCCGGCCAACCCGGTGATCGGGGTGCGGTCGTTCGGCGCCGATCCCGCCCTGGTGTCGCGGATGCTGGGCGCGGCGGTCGCGGGCTACCAGTCGGCGGGCGTCGCCGCCACGGCCAAGCACTTCCCCGGGCACGGCGACACCGCCACCGACAGCCACACCGGCCTGCCCGTGATCCGGCACACGCGCGCCCAGTGGGAGCGGCTGGACGCGCCGCCGTTCCGCGCCGCGGTGTCGGCCGGGGCGGACGCCATCATGTCGGCGCACATCGTCGTGCCGGGCCTGGACCGGTCCGGCGACCCGGCCACGCTGTCGCGCACGGTGCTGACCGGGCTGCTGCGCGGCTCCCTCGGCTACCGGGGCGTCATCGTCACCGACTCGCTGCAGATGCAGGGCGCCAAGGTGCGGTACTCGCCGGGCGCCACCGCCGTGCGCGCGGTCAACGCCGGCGCCGACCAGCTGCTCATGCCGCCCAGCCTGCCGACGGCCTACAACGCGGTGCTGGCCGCCGTGCGCAGCGGGCAGATCCCCCGCAAGCGGCTGGACGAGGCCGTCACCCGGATCCTGCGGATGAAGGAGCAGCGCGGGCTGTTCCAGCGGGCCGACACCGACGCGGCGCGCGCGGACGCCGCGATCCGCACGGCGGCCAACCGGGCCGTGGCGCAGCAGGTCGCCGAGCACTCGGTCACGCTCGTCCGCAACGACCGGGGGCTGCTGCCGCTGAAGAACAAGACCGTTCACGTCACCGGCCCCAGGAGCGCCGCGCTGGCCGCGGCGCTGCGCCGCCAGGGCGTGCAGGTGGCCGCCTCGCCGCAGGCCGCCGACGTCGCGGTGCTGACCACGGTCGACGCCGGGGCCGCCACCGCCGTCCGGGTGCGGGCGCTGCGTCCCAAGCCGGTCGTGGTGGCCGCGCTGGGACGCCCCTACGACCTGGACTCCGCCCAGCAGGCGTCCGCCGCGCTGGCCGCCTACTCGTCGGCGACGGTGTCGGTGCAGGCGCTCGCCAAGGTGCTGACGGGCGCGATCAACCCGACCGGCAGGCTGCCGGTGAAGGCGGGCGGCAAGCCCATCGGCCACGGCCTGTCCTACCGCCCCGCCTGACCCGGCCTGCGGCGACGCGGAAACGCCGGCCCGCCACCCGGGTTCCCGCGGGTGACGGGCCGGCGTTGGCGCCGAAAGCCCGCTACAGGCCGAGCTCGGCCAGGCCGGGCAGCAGGGCGCGCGCGGACTCGCGGGCGAGCTGCGCCGTACGCGCCCGGCGGGCCGCGTCCGCGGCCCGGCGGCACTGGTCGAGGGTGTGCCGGGCCAGCGCGGCGCGCACGAGCGGCAGCGACGGCGCGCCCATCGACAGCGACGTCACCCCCAGCCCGACCAGCACGCACGCCAGCGCCGGGTCGCCGCCGGCCTCGCCGCACACCCCGCACGGCCGGCCGGCGTCGGCGGCGGCCTGCGCGGCGACCGCGACCAGGTCGAGCACGGCGGGCTGCCACGGGTCCTGCAGGTGCGCCAGCCCGCCGACCTGCCGGTCGGCGGCGCAGGCGTACTGGGTGAGGTCGTTGGTGCCGATGCTGAAGAACTCCGCCTCGGCGGCCAGGTCGCGGGCGCGCAGCGCCGCCGCCGGCACCTCGATCATCACGCCCGGATGGTCGATCCCGGCGTCCCGGCACGCCCGGGCGAAGAACGCCGCCTCCTCGGCGTCGGTCACCATCGGCGCCATCACCTCGAGCCGGGCGGTGGTCCCGGCGGCGGCGCGGGCCAGGGCGCCGAGCTGCTCGGCCAGCACCTCCGGGTGGTTGCGCAGCATGCGCAGCCCCCGCTCGCCGAGCGCCGGGTTGGGCTCCTCGCCGGGCGGCGGCAGGAACGCCAGCGGCTTGTCGGCCCCGGCGTCCAGGGTGCGCACCACCACCCTGCCCTTGGGGAACGCCTCCAGGACCTTGCGGTAGGCGTCCTCCTGCTCGGCGGCCGACGGCGGCGCGGCCCGGTCGAGGAACAGGAACTCGGTGCGGTAGAGCCCGACGCCCTCGGCGCCGTTGGCGACGGCGGCCGCCACGTCCTGCGGGCCGCCGACGTTGGCCAGCAGCGGCACGGCGTGCCCGTCCTTGGTGGCGCCCGGCCCGGTCGCCGACTCGAGGATCGCGGCGCGCGCCGCGGCGGCGTCCCGCGCGGCGCGCACCTGCTCGTCGGACGGGTCGATGCGGACCGTTCCGGCGGCGCCGTCCACCAGCACCCGCGTGCCCTCGGCGATCTCGGTGCAGCCCGGGCACGCCACCACGGCCGGGACGCCCATGGTGCGGGCCAGGATCGCGGTGTGGCTGGTCGGGCCGCCCTCCAGGGTCACGAACGCCACGACCATGGCCGGGTCGAGCACGGCCGTGTCGGCGGGCGCCAGGTCGCGCGCCACCAGCACGAACGGCTCGTCGGACTCCGGCACGCCCGGCATCGGGACGCCCAGCAGCCGGGCGACGGCGCGGTCGCGGATGTCGTCCAGGTCGGCCACCCGCGCGGCCAGGTACTCCCCGGCCCCGGCGAGCAGCTCCCGGTAGGCGCCGAACGCCTCGAACACCGCGCGCGCCGCCGCCGCCCCCGCGCCGATCTTGTCGGCGACGGCGTCGGCCAGGCCCGGGTCGCGGGCCATCAGCGCCTGCGCGTTCAGCACGTCGCGGCCGTCGGTGTTGCCGGCGTCGGCCGCGCGGGCGGCCCGCGCCTCCAGGTCCGCGGCGACCGCGTCGAGGGCGGCCAGGGCGGTCGCGCGCTCG
>NZ_BAABDO010000136.1:0-16363 GCF_039539665.1 Actinomadura keratinilytica | reverse complement strand
CGGCGCGGCGGCGGCGCCCGCGCCGCGCGCGGCGGGGCGTGCGCCGCGGCGGGGGCCGGTCGGGGAAGCGGTCTGTTCGGTCACCGGTGGTCCGTACTCTCGAGTCCTCCACGGCCGCGGGCCCGCCCTCGGCCGCGGCCCGCCGGAACACCCCCCGCCGTGCACGGCCGACGCCGCCGCGGCGGCCGGCGCCCCCGCTGCACCGTGCCCCGCCGCGGCGGGCGTCCCGGCGCTGAACCGGGCCCCGCGGCGGTTGGGGGGAGTGGGACGGTCAGGCCCAGCGCCGCGGGAACCGGCCCGTCCACGCGTCGCCCACGCCGGCCGCCGGGGCCGCTGCGGTCCCGGGCCGGCGGTGCGTGCCTGGTCTTCACAGGTCCAGGAAAACCCGCCATTGCCCTGGATGGTGCGCCCCCGCGCCCGCCGTGTCTGCGTCATCTGACACATTGCGCGGGGAACCGCGCCTGCGACGTCAGGAAACCCGTCAAGCCCGGCAGACCCGACAAGACGGGCATATGGGGATGGTGTGGTGCCGGTCGCGGGCGCCGCGGTCAACGCGCCCGTCAGGACCCGCCCGTCGGGACGCATCCGTCAGGGCGCGCCCGTCAGGACGCGCCCGAACGCGCCGCCAGCGCGTTCAGCAGGCGGTTGACCGGGCCGTCCAGCCCCCACCGGTCGGCCAGCTCCACCAGCGCCCGCGGATCGCGCGGCGCGGCCGGCAGCCGGTCGTCCAGATCGCGCAGCTCGGCGGCGTCGATGTCGGTGACCACCCGCACCACCGTGCCCGCCGCCGCCAGGTAGTCGCGGGCGGCCTCCAGCCGGCGCCGCGCCCCCGCCGGGAACCCCTCGGCGGTGCCGGAGTCCAGTGCCGCCAGGATCCCCTCCACCGACCCGAACCGGGTGACCAGAGCCGCGGCGGTCTTGTCGCCCACGCCCGGCACGCCCGGCAGCCCGTCGCTGGGGTCGCCGCGCAGCATGGCGTAGTCGGCGTAGCCGCGACCGGGGACGCCGTACTTGGCCGCGACCTCCTTCTCGCCCATGACCTGCAGGTTGCGGATGCCGCGCGCGGTGTACAGCACCTGCACCGGGCCGCGCTCGTCCACCAGCTGGAACAGGTCGCGGTCGCCGGTGACGACGTCGACCGGGCCGCGCGCCGCGCCCCGCACCGCCAGCGTGCCGATCACGTCGTCGGCCTCGTAGCCGGGCACCCCGGCGCGGGCCAGCCCGAAGGCGTCCAGCACCCGGTCGATGACCGGCAGCTGCGCCTTCAGCGCGTCGGGCGCCTGGTCGCCGCCGTCGGCGGCCACCCGGTGCGCCTTGTACGACGGCAGCGCCGCCACCCGGAACGACGGCCGCCAGTCGGCGTCCATGCAGCACACCAGCCGCTCGGGGGAGCGGTCCCGCACCAGACTGGCGATCATGTCCAGCAGCCCGCGGACGGCGTTGACCGGCGTGCCGTCCGGCGCGGTCACGCTCTCGGGCACGCCGTAGAAGGCGCGGAAGTACAGCGACGGCGTGTCCAGCAGCATCAGCCCGCTCATGCCGCCCATCCTCCCATGCGGACCCCTCTCCGCGGCCGCACGGCGCCCCGACCCCGGCCTCCGGCCCCGGCCCTGCGTCCGGGCCGCCGCCAGCCCTCGCCCGACACCTCCCGTTCGTAGGGCACGCGGTCAGGGGCGGGGCCAGGGGCGTCCGCCGAGGCGCTCCAGGCCGGTGTTGAACCGCTTGAGGTAGCTGGCGAAGGCGGCGACGTCCTCGCGCGACCAGTCGGCCAGCACCTTGTCCAGGCCGCGGACGATGCGGGCGCGGTCCTCGTCCAGCCGGCGCTCGCCCTCGGACGTGATGCGGAACTTGCGGGCCAGGCCGCCGTCGGGGTCGGGGATGCGCTCGACCAGCCCGGCGCGCACCAGGGCGGCGGTCTGCCGGTTGACGGTGGAGGCGTCCAGGCCGAACGCCTCGCTGAGCTGCCGGATGGACATCGGGCCCTCCATGCGGACGCGGCTCAGCAGCAGGTAGGCGCTGCGCTCGAGCATGCCGCCGTCGCGCCGGGCGCGGCGCGCGGCCAGGCTGTGCCGCGACAGCAGCATGGTCTCGAACTCGATCATCCGCGTGAGCCGGTCCATGCCTTCATTCTCCCGGCCTGCGGCGACGGCCGGTATCCGCCCGTCCCCGCGCACGCGGCGCCCCGGGTCGGCGTGATGTGCATCATGCACACCATGTGTGCATTGCACATAGTATGTAGCGTACATATGCTCATGATCGGAAAGGAGAACCACGTGGCGGACTCCACGTCGGCCCCCCGCTCCGGCGGGATAGTCAGCGTGCTGGCGGTGGCGGGCATCGTCGCCTCGCTCATGCAGACCCTGGTGGTCCCGCTGATCGGCGAGCTGCCGCGCATCCTGCACACCACCCCGGCCAACGCCACCTGGGTGGTCACCGCCACGCTGCTGGCGGGCGCGGTGACCACGCCGGTGATCGGGCGGCTGGGCGACCTGTACGGCAAGCGCCGCGTGCTGCTGGGCTGCTCGGTGCCGCTGATCGCGGGTTCGGTGCTGTGCGCGCTGGCCGGGTCGCTGGCGCCCATGGTCGCCGGGCGGCTGCTGCAGGGCATGGGGATGGGCATGATCCCGCTGGGCATCAGCGCGCTGCGCGACCTGCTGCCGCCGGAGCGGCTGGGGTCGTCGATCGCGCTGGTCAGCTCGTCGCTGGGCATCGGCGGCGCGCTCGGCCTGCCGTTCGCGGCGGCGGTCGCCGAGCAGACCAGCTGGCGCGTGCTGTTCTGGACCGCGGCGGCGCTGAACGTGCTGGTCGCGGTGATGATGTGGCTGCTGGTGCCCGCCACGCCGGCGCGCGCCGCCGGGCGCTTCGACCCGGTCGGCGCGCTGGGGCTCGGCGCCGGGCTGGTGTGCCTGCTGCTGGCGGTGTCCAAGGGCGCCGACTGGGGCTGGACGAGCGGCACGACACTGGGCCTGCTGGGCGCCGCGGCGGTCGTGCTGGCGGTCTGGGGCTGGTGGGAGCTGCGCACCCGCGACCCGCTGGTGGACCTGCGCACCACCGCCCGGCGCCCGGTGCTGCTGACCAACGCCGCCTCGATCGTGGTCGGCTTCTCCATGTACGCGCAGTCGCTGATCATCCCGCAGCTGCTGCAGCTGCCCGAGGCCACCGGCTACGGGCTGGGCCAGTCGATGCTGGCGGCCGGGCTGTGGATGGCCCCCTCGGGCCTGGTGATGATGCTGGTCTCGCCGCTGGGCGCCCGGCTGTCGGCCGCCCGCGGCCCCAAGTTCACCCTGGTCTGCGGCGCCCTGGTGATCGCGGTCGGCTACGGGTCGTCGGTGCCGCTCATGGGGTCGACGTGGGGCCTGCTGGTCGTCACCTGCCTGTGCGGCATGGGCGTCGGGCTGGCGTACGGGGCGATGCCCGCGCTGATCATGGGCGCGGTGCCGGTGACGGAGACCGCGGCGGCCAACAGCTTCAACACCCTGATGCGCTCGATCGGCACGTCGGTGTCGGCGGCGGTGGTCGGCGCCGTGCTCGCGCAGATGACGGTGAACCTGGGCGGGCACGTCCTGCCGTCGGAGGACGGGTTCCGCGCCGGCATGCTGATCGGCTGCGGCGTCGCGGTGCTGGCCGCGGCGATCGCGCTGACCATCCCGACCCGCTCGTCCGGGCGGTCCTCGTCCCCGCACGAGCAGGCCCCGGCGGAGCCGTCGGCCGCGCCCGCGCGCTGACCCGCCCCGCGCCGCCGACCGTGTCCCGCTCGCCTCGGAGCGCGGGCGGCGGCGGGGGTTAGGGTGATCGGCATGGCACGGAAGTGGAACGCCGCCGACGTCCCCGACCAGCACGGCCGGGTCGCCGTGGTGACCGGCGCCAACACCGGGCTCGGCTTCGACACCGCGCGCGTGCTGGCCGAGCGGGGCGCGACGGTGGTGCTGGCGGTGCGCGACACCGGCAAGGGCGAGCGGGCCGCCGCCCGGATCGCCGAGACCGCCCCGGAGGCGGACGTGTCGGTGCGGCACCTGGATCTGACCTCGCTGGAGTCCGTGCGCGACGCCGCCCGCGAGGTGCGCTCCCGGCACCCGAAGATCGACCTGCTGATCAACAACGCCGGGGTGATGTTCACCCCGAAAGGCACCACGCGCGACGGGTTCGAGCTGCAGTTCGGCACCAACCACCTGGGGCACTTCGCGTTCACCGGGCTGCTGCTGGAGGCCCTGCTGCCGGTGCCCGGCTCCCGCGTGGTGACCGTCAGCAGCGCCATGCACCGGGTCCGCGCCCGGATCGACTTCGACGACCTGGGGTGGCGGCGGCGCCGCTACGACCGGGTGGCCGCCTACGCCCGGTCCAAGCTGGCCAACCTGCTGTTCACCTACGAGCTGCAGCGCCGCCTGGCGGCGGCGGACGCCGGCACGATCGCGGTGGCGGCCCACCCGGGCTTCGCCGCCACCGAGCTGATCCGCAACTTGCCCGCGGCGGTGCGGCTGGTCGTCTCCACGGCGGTCGCGCCGGTGTTCGCCCAGAGCGCCGAGATGGGCGCGCTGCCGACGCTGCGCGCCGCGACCGACCCGGACGTGCGCGGCGGCCGGTTCTACGGCCCGGACGGGCCGTTCGAGGGCCGGGGGCATCCCAAGCCGGTCTCCTCCAGCAGGCTGTCGCACGACAGGGCCGTGCAGCGCCGCCTGTGGGAGGTCTCGGAGGAGCTGACCGGCGTCCGCTACCCGCTGTGACAAGACCCGTCGCAACGCCCCAGGGCGTGCCCGGGGACGTTGCGACGGGGCCGCCGGTCAGCCGATGCGGACGGGCAGGGTGCGGGGTCCGCGCACCTGGCCCGCTGCCCAGGTGACCGCGGACGGGTCGGCCAGCGTGAACTTCGGCACGCGTTCCAGCCAGACCTCCAGCGCGACGCGCAGTTCCATGCGGGCCAGGTGCGAGCCGACGCAGCGGTGCACGCCCAGGCCGAACGCGGCGTGCCGGTTGACCTTCCGGTCGATGACGACCTCGTCGGCCCGTTCGAACTGCGCCGGGTCGCGGTTGGCGGCGGGGAACGACAGCAGGACCCAGTCGTCGGCCTTCATGTCCACGCCGCGCCAGTGCATGTCCTGCTTGACCAGCCGCGCCATGGTGACCGGCGCGTAGGCGCGCAGGAACTCCTCCATCGCGGTCGGCAGCAGGTCGGGTTCGGCGACCAGCCGCTCGCGGTCGGCGGGCGTGCGGGCCAGGTGCCACAGCGACGCGCCGATCGCGCTCCAGGTGGTGTCGATCCCGGCGATCAGCAGCAGCGCCATCATGCCCGACACCTCCGAGGCGTCGAGCTTGCGCCCGCCCAGCTCGGCGTTGATGAGGTGGCTGGTCAGGTCGTCGCGCGGGTGGTCGATGTGGTCGTGGATCTGCTGGAGCAGGTAGTCGAACAGCCGGTCCACGCGTTCGATGCGCTCGTCGGTCGGCAGGTTGACGCCTTCCAGCACGCTCTCGACGAACTCGCGGAACCGCGGCCCGTCCTCGGGCGGGAAGCCGAGCATGTCGGCGATCACCCGCATCGGGATGTGCTGGGCGTAGTCCTGGGCGGCGTCGACGACGTCGCGCCCCTTGAACCGGTCGATGAGCTCGTGGCAGAACGCCCTGGTCTGCGGCTCCAGCCGCCGGACGGCGCTCTTGGTGAACGCCGGCAGCAGCAGCCTGCGGGCCTGGTGGTGGAACGGCGGGTCGGAGGAGATCGGCGGGCTGACCCCCACGGGCTCCAGGTCGCGCGGCGGCCGGAAGTTGCTGACGATGACCGTCCGGGAGGTGAACCGCTCGGTGTCGTAGGCGATCGCCGCGACGTCCTCGTAGCGGGTGGGCAGCCAGGCGCCGCCGAACCGCTCGGTGCGCGCGATCGGGCAGCGCCGCCGCAGGTCGTCCTGGATCGGGTAGGGGTCGGCGGCCCACTCGGGCTCGACGTGCGAGAAGTCGGTCGCCCAGTCGGCCACCGGGCCGGTGACGATCTCGCTGCGCGTGCCGCCGGACCGGGTGTCGGGCAGGTCGCCGACCCGTCGGGGGAAACGGTCGTCGACCGCCATGTCAGGACTCCTCGGTCAGCTCGATCGCGCGCTCGGGGCAGTTGGCCGCCGCCAGGCGCGCCTGGTCCTGCTGCTCCGGGGGGACGGTCCCGTCGCCGAGGACCTTCCCGTAGCCCTCGTCGTCCTCGCCGAACAGGTCGGGGGCCAGGTCGTAGCAGCGGCCGTGGCCCATGCAGCGCCCGGTGTCGATCTGTACTCTCACTGCGTGTCTCCCGTCTTCGAGGTGCCTTCGCTGAGGGGGGATCGAGGCGGGGCCGCGCCTTGGGTGCGCTCGGCGGGGACGACGACGGACGACGCCAGGCGGGCCAGCAGCGCGGCCCACTCCTCCTCGTCGACCGCCGGCAGGTCCCGCGGGACCAGTGCGCTTCCCACCGCCAGCAGGAAGCACAGGTAGGACACGGCGCGCGGGGACAGTGCCGGGTCGAGCCGGGCGCCGCCGCGGGGCTCGCGCAGCAGGTCGGCGACCCTGTCGACGCGTTCGCCGACGTAGGCGCGCACGGGCGCGGCGACGCCGCCGTCCCGGCGGGCCGCGGCCAGGGCCTCGACGATGAGGTCGCCGCGGGCGTCGCGGGGATGCGGCACGCGCCGTCCGGCGGCCAGCAGCACCTCGGCCGGCGACCGGTCGGGTTCGGCGTCGAGCAGGTCGGCCAGGACCTGCCGCGCGTGCGCGCGCAGCGCCGCCACCAGAAGTTCGGCCTTGGACTTGAAGTGCGCGTACAGCGCGCCGTTGCTGACGCCCGCGGCCGCCGCGATGTCGGCGACGCGGGTGCCGTCGTAGCCGCGTGCGGCGAACGCCTCGGCGGCGGCGCGCAGCAGCCGCTCGCGGGTCTCGGCGGCGGTGACACCGGCGACACGGCCCATACACGGAATTAAACGAGCGTTCATTTGCTCGGTCAAGGGCCCGTGCGGCGGGGCCTGCCGGACGGCGGAGCCCGGTCCCGCCGGCGTCGCGCCGGGCGGGACCGGGGCCTTTCGCGGCGGCTACCGCGCGGTTTCCTCGATCCGGATGGCCAGGGCGGGGCACAGCGACGCGGCCAGCCGCACGTCGGCGGCGGCCTCGGCGGGCGGCTCGGGGTCGAGCAGCTCCACGATGCCGTCCTCCTCGCTCTGGTCGAACACCCCCTCGGCGGTCAGCACGCACTGCCCGGAGCCGACGCACCTGTCCCGATCCACGATGATCTTCATCGGCCTCCCCCTCGGCGGGCCGTCACCAGGTGACGGGCAGCTCGTAGACGCCGTAGACGGCCCCGTCGTGCTTGAACGGGATGTCCGCCAGGTCCGCGGCGAGCGCCAGCGTGGGCACGCGCCGGTACAGGGTGCCGTAGACGACCTGCAGCTGGACGCGGGCCAGCGGCTGGCCGAGGCACTGGTGCACGCCGAACCCGAACGCCACGTGCCGGCGGGCGTCGCCGCGGCGCAGGTCGAGCCGGTCGGGCTCGGGGAAGGCGGCGGGGTCGCGGTTGGCGATGTCGTTGGGCAGGACGATCCCCTCGCCCGCGCGGATCACCTGGCCGCCGACCTCGATGTCGGCCAGCGCGATGCGGCGCCGCCCGACGTGCGTGATCGTCAGGTACCGCAGCAGCTCCTCCACCGCCGACTCGACCAGCGCGGGGTCGTCGGCGTCGCGCAGCAGGGCCAGCTGGTCGGGGTGGCGCAGCAGCGCCAGCGTGCCGAGCGCGATCATGTTGGAGGTGGTCTCGTGCCCGGCGACCAGCAGCAGCACGCCCATGCGGGCGGCCTCGGCCCTGGTCAGCTCGCCGGCCTCGACCCGTTCGCCCAGGCCGGACAGCAGGTCGTCGCCGGGGCGGGCGAGCTTGTCGGCCATGAGGCCGTCGAGGTAGTCCAGCAGCGCCCGGCCGGCCTCGGCGCGGCGTTCGGGGGCGGCGCTGCGCCGGATGAGCGTCTTGCTGTTGGCCTGGAAGAAGTCGTGGTCGGCGTAGGGCACGCCGAGCAGCCGGCAGATGACCAGCGACGGTACGGGCAGCGCGAACGCCTCGACCAGGTCGGTCGGGTTGGGGCCGGCCAGCATGTCGTCGATGAGGCCGTCGACGATCTCCTGGATCGCCGGCCGCATCGCCCGCACCCGGCGGACGGCGAACGGCGCGGTCACCATGCGGCGCAGCCGCCGGTGCTCGGGGTCGTCCATGACGACGAAGCTGAGGCCCGGGGCGCCGTCGGGCGGGATCGGCGCGACGTTGGGGAAGCCTGGGCGGCGGATGTCGGCGCTGACGCGCGGGTCGCTCATCACCGCCCGCTGGTCGGCGTAGCGGGTCACCAGCCAGGGGGTGCTGCCGTCCCACAGCCGGACCCTGGTGAGCGGCCCCTCGCGCTGCCGCTCGCGCAGCTGCGGCGGCGGGGCGAACGGGCAGCCCGCCGCCCGCTCCATCGGGTAATGCGGGACGGCGGCGGGGTTCGCGGCCGGTTCGGACGCGGTGGTCATCGGTACCTCCCTCGGAAGGGGATGCGGAACCTGCGGGCGCGTCGACCACCTGCTGACGGCACCCGCGTTCCCGCCCGGGCGCGGTCCGGCGCTGCGCGGCCCGTCCGGCCGGGCCCGCCGACGGCCGCAACAGACCGGCCGGACCTTCGTCAGGAACTCTGTTAACTGCATAACACATATAAACCGGAGAATCAAGGCATTCGGTGCGGCGGGCGGCGCCGAGATCACGGCCGGGTGTGGAACTTTCCCGCGCAGCCGCAGGTGGAGCGCGTTTCGCGGGACCCCGGCGCCGGTTCCTTGACCGGGTTCGACGCGGCTACCTACCGTTCGGGCGGGTTCGCAGCGATCGGCGAAACGCTCTGCGAGTACGGCGCCTGGGTGATGTCGGCCTGGGCCGGGACCTGTCCCCGGCCCCTCCGGGTGAGGAGCGGCAGAAGGTGAGATCAAGGCTTGCGGCGGTGCTGTTCGCCCTGGCCCTGGCGGTGGGGGGCGCGCTCGCGCCGGCCCGGCCGTCGGCGGCGGCGACGCTCACTGAGGTGACCGGCTTCGGGTACAACCCGAGCGGCCTGCGGATGTACGAGTACGTGCCGGCCAACGTGGCGCAGCGTCCGGCGCTGCTGGTGGCCGTGCACTACTGCACCGGTTCGGGGCCCGACATGTACGCGGGCACCGAGTACGCGTCGCTGGCCGACCGGTACGGCTTCATCGTCGTCTACCCGTCGGTGACGCGCAGCAGCAAGTGCTTCGACGTGTCGAGTCCGGGGGCGCTGAGGCGCGACGGCGACAGCGACCCGGCGGGCATCGTGTCGATGGTCCGCTGGGAGCAGCAGCACCGCGGCGTCGACCCCGACCGCGTGTACGTCACCGGCATCTCCTCCGGCGCGATGATGACCAACGTGCTGCTGGGCGACTACCCCGACGTGTTCCAGGCGGGCTCGGCGGTCGCCGGGGTGCCGTTCGGCTGCTTCGCCACCACCGACGGGTCGGAGTGGAACAGCGCCTGCGCCAACGGCACCGTGATCAAGACTCCGCAGCAGTGGGGCGACCTGGTCCGGGCCGCCTACCCCGGGTACGCCGGGCCCCGGCCGCGCATGCAGATCTGGCACGGCACCAATGACGACGTGCTGCGCTACCCCAACTTCGGCGAGCAGATCAAGCAGTGGACGGAAGTGCTGGGCGTGGGCCAGACGCCCAGTTCCACCGACCAGCCGCAGGCGAACTGGACCCGCACCCGCTACGGCGGCACCGGCACCACCGCCCCGGTGGAGGCGATCAGCATCCAGGGCGGCGGCCACAACATCATGGCGGCCGGCATGGCGGCGCGGATCCTGGACTTCTTCGGCCTCACCGGCGGCGGCACCACGCCGACCGACCCGCCGGAGGGGGCCTGCCGGGTCGCCGTCACGGTCAACGCCTGGAACACCGGGCTGACCGAGAACATCACGATCACCAACACCGGGCCGTCCGCCCTCGACGGCTGGTCGCTGGTGTTCACCCTGCCCGCCGGGCAGACGATCACGTCCGGGTGGAACGCCGTCTTCTCCCCGGCCACCGGGCAGGTCACCGCCGCCAACGTGTCCTACAACGCGTCGCTGCCGCCCGGCGCGTCGGTCGACATCGGCTTCCAGGCCACCCACACCGGCGACACCGGCAAGCCGACGTCGTTCGCCCTGAACGGGGCCTCCTGCACCGTCGTCTGACGACCGCGCGGTACCGGCCCGCCCGCCGTCCGCGCGGGCGGGCCGGTCGGGTCAGTCGACGACGACCAGGTCGCGGGTGACGTTGTTGAGGCGTTCGCACCCGTCGTCGGTGCACACGACGATGTCCTCGATGCGGGCGCCGTGCGGGCCGGGGTAGATGCCCGGTTCGACGGAGAAGGCCATGCCGGGTTCGAGCGGCTCGGTGTTGCCCGCGACGATGTAGGGCTCCTCGTGGCCTTCCAGGCCGATGCCGTGGCCGGTGCGGTGGAAGAAGTGCTCGCCGTACCCGGCGGCGGCGATGACGTCGCGTGCGGCGGCGTCCACCGCCTCGGGGGCGACGCCGGGGCGGACCGCGTCGCAGGCGGCCTGCTGCGCCTCCTGCAGGACCCGGTAGTAGGCCAGGTAGTCCTCCGGCGGCGCGCCGATGCAGTAGTTGCGGGTGGCGTCGGAGCAGTAGCCGCTGGGCATGGCGCCGCCGATGTCGACGACGATCGGCTCGCCGGGCCGGATGACCCGGTCCGACGGCTCGGCGTGCGGGTTGGCGCCGTTGGGACCGGACCCGACGATGACGAACTCGACGGCGGCGTGCCCCTCGGCGATGATCGCGTCGGCGATGTCGCGGCCGACCTCGCGTTCGGTGCGGCCGGGCTTGAGCAGGTCGGGGATCCGCCGGTGCACCCGGTCGATGGCGGCGCCGGCCTCGCGCAGCGCCTCGACCTCGGCGGCGCTCTTGCGCATCCGCAGCTCGCGCATGACGCCCCCGGCGGGGACCTGCTCGGCGCCGGGCAGGGCGGCGCGGAACCGCAGCGCCATGACCGCCCACATCCGGTCGGCCAGCGCGACCCGGCCGATGCCGCGGGGCAGGCGGGAGGCGACGAGCGCGTAGGGATCGTCGGTCTCGTCCCAGGGCACCAGCTCCACGTCCAGGCCGCCGGCGGGGGACGCCTGGGCGGCGGGCAGCTCCAGCCGGGGCACCACGAGGAAGGGGTCCCCGGAGGCGGGCACGACCAGGCAGGTGAGCCGTTCGAGCTGCTTGGCGTCGTAGCCGGTCACGTAGCGCAGGTCCGGCCCGGGCGTCAGCAGCACGGCGTCCAGCCCCGCGCGTCCGGCCGCCTGCTGGACCCGGCCCAGCCGCTCCCGTGGATACAACCTCGTCGTCACATCCGTCCCCATGTCCGTGAGCTGCCTCGTGCGTCAGCCGCCCGTGGGGCGGCCGCCTGTGAGCGTGTCCGTGAGCATCGTATGCCCGCCGGTCGGGGAGGGATGTCCCGGCGGGGGCCCGCGCCGGGACCGCAGGCGACCCGCGGGGGAGCACCGGGAGCAGGCGCCGCCGATCCGGGGGGTGGGGGTTCGGCACGGCGGCGCCTGCGCCGTGAGAGTTGCGGCCGCATGCTCTGCGCCGATCGTGAACGCGCCGTGGCCGCCGCGCAACGCCGCGGATTTCAGATGGTGATCCGCCGGCGGGCGCGGCGGCGCGCCCTCCCCCGCGCCCTGCGCCGCAGGAAGCGGGGGAGGGCCGTGGGGATAAGCTGTCAGATGATCAAATCGGGGTGTATGTGCCTGTGCGTCCGGGGGACGGCGCGCATCGCGCCCGGCGTTTCTGTTACAGGTGTCATAGGTGACGGACGGTCGCCCGACCGCGCAGGCGCTGGAGTACGCGGGGCCGGCGACGCGCGGGCCCGGACGGCCGGGGAGACGAGTGAAGCGAGCGACCACACGGGAGCGCCTGCGCTACTGGTTCGACAACACCATGGCCAAGGGCACGCCGGCGCTGATCGGCTGGCTGGGCCTGGCGTCCGGGGCGCTGGTCCTGGCCGTCACCACGGCCGCCGTGCTGCTCGCCCCCCGCGACTCGGCCGAGAACGGGCACTGGCCGGGGGTGCTGTGGCGCAGCCTGCTGCGCACGCTCGACCCGGGCACGATGGGCGGCGACGAGGGCAGCGCCCCCTACCTGGCCATGATGCTGACCGTCACGGTCGGCGGGATCTTCATCGTCAGCTCGCTGATCGGCGTGATCACCACCGGCCTGGAAAGCAAGATCGCCGAGCTGCGCAAGGGCCGCTCCCGGATCATCGAACGCGACCACACCGTGCTGCTCGGCTGGTCGGACCAGGTGTTCACGGTGATCGCCGAGCTGTCGGAGGCCAACCGCAGCCGGCGCGGCTCGTGCGTGGCGGTCCTGGCCGACATGGACCGGGTGGACATGGAGGACGCCATCCGCGCCCGGGTCGGCGACACCGGCCGCACCCGGGTGATCTGCCGGCACGGCAACCCGCTGAAGGTCGCCGACCTGGACCTGGTCAGCCCCGGCACGGCCCGCTCGATCGTGGTGGTGTCGCCGCCCGTCGACGACCCGGACGTGCACGTGCTGAAGGTGCTGCTGTCGCTGGGCGCCCGGGAGTGGGGCGAGCGGCGCCCGCACGTGGTGGCCGCCGTGCACGACTCGGCCAACCTGGCCGCGGCCCGGCTGGCCGGCGGCCCCGACGCGCACGTCATCGACGCCGACGACATGGCGATCCGGCTCATCGTCCAGTCGCACCGCCAGTCCGGCCTGTCGGCGGTGTTCACCGAGCTGCTCGACTTCAGAGGCCACGAGCTGTACATCCGCCCGGAGCCCGCGCTCGCCGGCACCACCTACGGGGAGGCGCTGTTCGCCTACCGGCTCGGCGTGCCCATCGGCCTGCGGCACGCCGACGGCGAGGTGTCGCTGAACCCGCCCGCCGGCACCGTCATCGCCCCGGACGACGAGTTGATACTGCTCGCCGAGGACAACACGCTGATCGAGCTGGCCGCCTGCCGGCCGCCCATCGTCGAGGACGCGATCGGCACCCCCGAGCCCGCCCGGACGGTGCCCGAACGCACCCTGATGCTCGGCTGGAACCACCGCGCCCCCAAGATCCTGGAACTGCTGGACGACTTCGTCGAACCGGGCTCGAGCGTGCTCGTCGCCGCCGACCGGCCGGACCCGACGCCCGCCCTGGGCGAGCTGGCCAACATCACCGTCGGCTTCACCCGCTGCGACCCCACCGACCGCGCCGCGCTGGAACGCCTGGACACCGCCTCCTTCCAGCACGTCATCGTGCTGGCCGACGCCGGGCACCCGCCCGACCACGCCGACGCCCGCACCCTGGTCACCCTGCTGCACCTGCGCGACATGGTGACCGGCCCCGGCGCCCCCTACTCCATCGTCAGCGAGATCAACGACGACGCCAACCGGGAGATCGCCCAGGTCACCGAGGCCGACGACTTCGTGGTCAGCGACAAGCTGATCAACCAGGTGCTCACCCAGCTCAGCGAGGACCGGCACCTGCACGAGGTCTACATGGACCTGCTCGACCCCGAGGGCTCGGAGATCTACCTGCGGCCCGCGGCCGGGTACCTGCGCCCCGGCGCCGTCGCCAACTTCGCCACCGTCATCGAGGCGGCCCGGCGGCGCGGCGAGACCGCCCTCGGCTACCGGCTGCGCGCCCAGTTCCACCAGCCGCCCGGCTACGGCGTCGTGCTCAACCCCGACAAGACCGCGCCGCTCACGCTGGCCGCCGACGACACGGTGATCGTCCTCGCCGAGAAGTAGCCCCGGTCACCCGCGGGCCGTCCGGTCCGCGGCGATGCGCCGGAGACCGTCGGTGGCGCCTGCCATGATCGTGCGCATGCTGGCAGAACTCCCCTCCGACCCGTCGTCGTCCACCCTCTACCTGGACTGGGTGCGCGCCTACGCGCCCGCCTGGGAGAAGGACGCGCAGACGCTGCTCGAGGCGATCCGGCAGGAGATCGGACGCGCCCGCTCCAAACCCGGGCGGTTCCTCGACGACATGAAACGCCGCGCGCGGGGCCTGCCCGCCGAGCACCTGCCGTGGTTCTGGGACACCGTGGGGCACCGGCTCGCCAGGATCGCCCCGCGGCACGCCGCGACGGCCTACGGCCTGGCCCGCGAGGCCGAGAACACCCACGGGCTGCCGGTCGACGCCGACTACCGGGTGGCGAACGCGCTCCTGTTCGCCGAGGCCGGGGCGCTGGCGGGCACGGAGGTGCGCGCCCACCAGCAGTGGCTGGCATCGGTGTTCCCGGACTGGCAGGCGCACAAGAAGTTCCTGCGGTTCGTCCGGGCGTGGACCGAGAGCGGCGCCCCGCCGGCGGCCGACCTGCACACGCGGGTACGCGCGTCCGCCAGGGCCGCCGGGCTCGGCGACGAGGAGGCGGCGCGCGTGATGAGCAAGGTGCTGGTCGCCTCCAAGGGCGTCGAGGTCCCCGACCGGCTACTGGACGGCGCCGCCAGGCTGCTCGCCAAGTACCCGCCCGACGACAGGGATCGGCGGGAGCTGGTGGACTTGTTCCCGCCCGCCAACACCGACGGCGCCGCTTTCCTGCGGCTGCTGCGCGCCGCCGGGGTCATCGACGCGATGGCCGACGGCCGCGTCACCCCCGACGGCGGCCTGGCCCGCTGGCTCGGCCGCTACACCTACCTGTACTCCTACCGCCGCGAATCCTACGGCGGCGTCCGCCAGCACCCGCTGCCGGACGAGCTGTACGAGGTGCTGCCGCTGCTGGCGCCGCGCCTGCGCGCCGCCGGCACGCCCGTCCGCCTGCACGAGGGCCGCTACGGGTGGACCAACTTCGACGCCGACCTGGTGGACGCCTGCCTCGCCGAGGGCATCCCCGTCCACGACCCCGGCCCGAACGTGCGGCTCGACTACTGGGGCGACCGCTCCCGCCGCGACCTCAAGGCCCTGGCCGCCCACCCCGTGCTGGGCAAGCGCCTGGAGGGCTCGGTGCACGCCCGGCACGTGCGGGAGGCCCCCCGGGCGGGCGGCACGGCCATCACCCGCCTGGTCGGCACCCCCCAGATCGCCGACAGCGTCCGGGAACGCGTCACCGGCCTGCTCGACCAGGTCGCCGGCGGCGGCCTCGGCGAGGCCGACGAGGCGGTCGCGGCCCTGGACGGCCTGCTCGACACCCCGACCGCCGCCGCCCTGGACGGCATCGACGAAGCGCTCGCCGCCCTCGACCTGACCGGCCCGCTGCAGCGCACGCTGCGCGCCGGCCTGCCGGACGAACTGGGCTGGCCCGCACTGGACGAGGCCGTCGCCGAGCTCACCGAAGGCGGCGCCGACATCGAGGGCGTCACCGCCACCTGGCCCGTGCTGACGGTGTTCACCGCCGACCGCGCGATCGCCGTCGACCACGACGGCAGGCGCGCCGAATGCGCGTTCACCGTGCCCGCCGACGCCGCCATGCGGGTGGTGTTCTACGCCGGCGGCGACTTCCTGGTCGGATGGGGGAAGGAAACCGAGCACGCCGACCAGGCGTACTGGGCGAGCGACCCCGAGACGGTGTTCACGCCCGACGACCCGCACGGCTTGGCGCCGCTGTCGCCGCGCTACCGGCTGACCCTCGGCTACCAGTGCGAGACCGCCGACGGCGGCGGCCGCCACGACGGCCACCGCGTCCTGCGGCCCGGCGACCGCTCCGCGCCGCACTGGGACGCCGGCGAACTGCTCGGCGACGGCACCGGCCTGTGGACGGCGTCCGGCAACGATTACCAGCCGGCCGCCTGGCACCGGATCGACCCCGCCACCGGGGAGGCGACCGAGACGCACTCCCCGCCCGCGTTCTTCGCCGACCCGCTCCCCGACGGGATGGTCCTGGAGCACGAGAACCTGTCGCTGATCCGGCTGCCGGACGGCGTGACCGGCTCGCCGCTCGGCCAGAACGCCCAGGGCCTGGCCGGGTTCCGCGTCACCCGCCCTCGCGCCAGGCAGGGGCGCGGGTCCCGCGGCTACACCCTGGAGGGCGTCGACGGCCGCCGCGCCGTGCTGGGCCGCGAGCACCAGGGCGACCCGTGGGGCGTGATCCGCCTGCCCGGCGGGCCCGACCTCGTCGTCACGGGCGGCGGCAGCGGCTCGGACATGCACATGCACTGCTACGACGCCGAGGACGGCTCGCTGCTGTGGCAGGTGCGCGGCTTCACCGGCAGGGCGCCGCGGCACGGCCGCACGGTGTTCCCGCCGCCCGCGTTCTGGCACTTCCTGCGCCCGCGCGACCCGCAGTCCTCCCGCGCCCTGCGGCAGGTGGGCCGGGACGCCGCGCGCGCCCTGCTGGACGCCGCACACGACGGCGGCGCGGCCGTCCGCGCCGCCCGGGCGCGCGTGGTGCCCGAGGTCGCCGACCCCCGC
>NZ_BAABDO010000135.1:0-16864 GCF_039539665.1 Actinomadura keratinilytica | reverse complement strand
CGATGTCGTCACGCAGGCTCATGCGGCACATCCCATCGCAAGGCGAGCGACTGGTTCGGGCGTAGATGGTCACGGATGAGCGTCATCGCCGTCGTAGTCCCAAACAAGGTCGTCATCGACGGAGGTCTCCGCGCCGTTGGAGTCTTCCTCGGTGGCCTCGCAGCGGACTCGAGACAAGCTCAAACGCAACGTCGTCCTGCTGTGTGAGTTACCGAAAGGCAAACCCGGGCGGCCGTCCAAGTCGCTGACCCTCGCACAGGCCGGAGCGGTCCTCAAGGCCGCAGAGGACGCTCGGCCATGGCTTCGCGCGTACGTGGTGCTGTCGCTGCTCACAGGCGCTCGTACCGAGGAACTGCGCGGGCTCGCCTGGTCGCACGTCGTCGCCTACGACAGCGAGCACCAGGCGTGGCGGCCGGTCACGATCGCAGGATGGGCGCATGACGAGTTCGCGGTACACGTCTGGCGGTCAGTGCGCGCCGGCGGCGACGCCAAGACCGCCAACTCCCGCCGAACGCTCAAGCTCCCCGACGGTGCGTCTACGCCCTGGCATCGCTCTGGGACCACCTGAGCGCACAAGGGGCCGTCCCCTCCCCCACCGATGCGGACCGGCTGGTGTTCGCGACGCGGAACGGGACGCAGATGAGCGCGGGCAACGTCCGACGGGAGTTCCGGCGCGTGATCGCCCGCGCCGGACTGGCGCCCTCCGAGTGGACCCCGCGCGAGATGCGGCACACCTTCGTCTCGCTGCTGTCGGCCGATGGGATGCCCCTGGAGGACATCTCCCGCCTCGTGGGACACGAAGGGACGGCCGTCACAGAGACGGCCTACCGGCACCAGATCAGGCCCGTCATGGAAACGGGAGCGACCGCAATGGACCGCGTCTTCCCTGCCGACGATCAAGAGCCGTCGTCAGGCAGTTAGTCAGGCACCTGCACACGGACGCCGTCCAAACGCGCTGAGGGCCCGCTTCCGGAAGATCGAAAGTGGGCCCTCAGCTGGAGCTTTGCGGAGTGGGCGATACTGGGTTCGAACCAGTGACCTCTTCGGTGTGAACGAAGCGCTCTCCCACTGAGCTAATCGCCCCGGCGGTTCCGCCTTGCGGCGTTCCCGACGACGAAAAGACTAGCGCATCTTGGGGGTTGTTCGCGCACCGGAACGGAGATCGGCCGGGCGGACGAGGGCACGGGGATGCGCTCAGCGGGGGTGCACGAGCAGCGAAGTCCCTGGTCAGCCGGGGGGCGACGGAGCGCGAGAGAACCCGCTGAGCCCGGAAAGAAAGATCGTCAAGCGCCCTGTATGCGGACGCAGCAACGGATCCGGCGGGGCAGGTGCTGCACGCCGCGATGACCTCTCCGTGGTCTGCGTGGGCCTGTTCAGGTTGGTGGTGCGCCCGCTACCAGCTCATGGACCATGCGCCCGAGGGCCGACCGAGGCAGACATGCGGGCATTGCTGGACGAATACGCCCTCATGACGTCATTGACCTGTGCAGGTGACAAGGAGGTGGGGAGGGAGAGCAGGCGGGGCTCACGCGTGAACCCGGTACTGACGACACCGGCGTGCCAGCGATCATTGGCCAATGGCCAGGCGGAGACACAGACCACATGCGGAGGCCGGACGACGCGGACGCGGCGCCGGACGACCTGGGCCTGTCGGCGGTCAGCGGCCGCCAGGGGGCAGCGGCCGATGGCTAGTGGGTGGTATAGCAGACGGAGGTGCCCCAGGGAGCATCCCCGCGTACGCGGGGCCGACCACCCGACATCATCGCCGTCCGCCCCACTGCGGGGAGCATCCCCGCGTACGCGGGGCCGACCACACCGGCGCCGGGTCCTCCCGTATGGGCGGGGGAGCATCCCCGCGTACGCGGGGCCGACGGACAAAGCCAGGGCCTCGCCGAGCCGCCAGGAGGAGCATCCCCGCGTACGCGGGGCCGACTGCCAGGCCCGCATCGCCGGGTCCTGCCCCAGCGGAGCATCCCCGCGTACGCGGGGCCGACTCTCACCCTGCCCTCGCCGAGCGCCTCACGCGAGGAGCATCCCCGCGTACGCGGGGCCGACACTTGCTGACCTGCGAGTCTATAGCGGGGAAACCCAAATTTCATTCAGTTGGATTTACAAATGGACCATGCGTGGCGCCTAGCGGAGCGAGTGTGGCGGCGTCAGTGGTCAATGCGGGCAGGGGAGGCAGAGGCCGCATGTGCGGCGGGAGGGGCGGGGTGCATGTGAGGGGTAGCGCGGGCGCGGCTTTGGGGGGCTGGAGGGGGCACCGTGCTTTGGGGAGGGCACCCAGGGGCCGCATATGGGTGGAGGCGACGCCGGAGAGGGAAAGGGGGGTCAGCGGGGCCGGGAGGACGCTGGGAGGTTACTGCCAGGGGGTCAGGTCGTTGATGTTCCAGGGGAGGTTGAAGCCGTAGACCACCAGGTAGGCGATGACGGCCGCGCCGGCGAGGACGCCGCCGATGACCGCGAAAATGGTGTTGCGGCGTTTGGTGCGGGGGTCGAGCGCCTTCTCCTTGGCGCGTTCGGCGGCCTGGCGGGCGTGGTGCAGGGCGCGTTGGGCCCAGGCGAACTCCGTGGCCAGGATGGCAAGGCCGACGACGATGCCGAGGATGCCGGGTCCGGGGGTGATCATCATGACCAGGCCCCCGAGGAGGACCGTCGCCCCGACGGTGAAGACTCCGATGCGCCAGGTGGTGTGGAGCAGCGGGTTGCGGCGGATGAACGCCCGGAACCGGACGAAGCGCCCTGGCCTCTTCGCCACTCCCTCTACCGGCGGGGGCGGGACGTCCTTTTCCTGATTAATTGCCATCTTATTACCCTAGGACACGGTGACGGTCGTCTCGGGCCGCAGATCCGATTTCGGTATTCGTTAAGGCCCCTTCCATGGTCGCAGATCCGCCGACCGCACCGTCCGGGCACCGGCCCCAGGGCGTCATGATCCGCTTTTGCCCAGGTCAGAGGCTTGGCCACGGAGCGTGAGGTGAATCACAACCGGCTACGGGAACGGAATGTTCCCCTGCGCTCGCCCAGTTACGCGTCATAGATCGTGGGGATGTCCGTTGGTGGAGTGAACTCCGCCCGGGAACGCCCGCGTGCGAGCGGGACCGACGTCCGAAGGAATGGCCATGAACAGCAGTACCACCGTCTCGGCCGAGCTGGGCCTCCGACTCGTCGTCCCCGACCGCACGACCGTGCCCCTGCTGGCCGGGCTGGAGTACGCGGCCGACGACCCGTACGCCATCCGCATGGCCTTCCACGTCGGCGACGGCGACCCGGTGGAATGGATCTTCGCTCGGGAGCTGCTGACGGTGGGCATCGTGCGGCGGGCGGGCGACGGCGACGTGCAGGTGTGGCCGACCGGGCCGGACGAGGACGACGGCACACTGAACCTGGCGCTGTCCTCGCCGTTCGGGAACGCCCGGTTCGTGGTGCCCTTGTCCCCCTTGGCCGATTTCCTGCACCGCACCTACAAGGTGGTCCCGGCGGGGCGGGAGCCGGAGTTCATCGACATCGACGCCGAGCTGGAGAACCTGCTGTGGTCGTCGTGACGGTCACTGGCTGAGCCGGGCGATGTGCCGCATCTTGTTCATGGCGTCCAGCGCCGCCACCTTGTAGGACTCGGCCAGCGTCGGATAGTTGAACACCGCGTTGACCAGGTAGTCCACGGTTCCCCCGCAGCCCATGACGGTCTGCCCGATGTGCACCAGCTCGGTGGCCCCCGTGCCGAAGACGTGCACCCCCAGCAGCGACCGGTCCTCGGGCGAGACCAGCAGCTTGAGCATCCCGTAGGAGTCGCCGATGATCTGGCCGCGGGCCAGTTCCCGGTAGCGGGCGACGCCCACCTCGAACGGCACCTTGGCCTCGGTCAGCTCGTCCTCGGTGCGGCCGACGAAGCTGATCTCCGGGACGGTGTAGATCCCGATGGGCTGCAGCTCGTCCAGCCCGGACACCGGCTCCCCGCAGGCGTGGTGCGCGGCCAGCCGGCCCTGTTCCATGGACGTGGCGGCCAGCGAGGGGAATCCGATCACGTCGCCGACGGCGTAGATGTGCGGGACCTCGGTGCGGTAGTCGCCGTCCACCGTGATGCGGCCGCGGGCGTCGGCGGTCAGCCCGGCGGCCTCCAGGTTGAGGTCGTCGGTCATGCCGTGCCGGCCCGCCGAGTACATCACGGTGTCGGCGGGGATGCGCTTGCCGCTCTCCAGGACGGTGATCGCGCCGTCCCGGCGGCGTTCCACCGAGGCGACGCTCTCGCGGAACCGGAACGTCACGGCCAGGTCGCGCAGGTGGTACTTGAGCGCCTCGACGATCTCCAGGTCGCAGAACTCCAGCATCCGCTCGCGCCGCTCCACCACGGTGACCTTGGTGCCGAGCGCGGCGAACATCGAGGCGTACTCGATGCCGATCACCCCGGCGCCGACCACGACCATGGTCTCGGGGATGCGCTCCAGGCGGAGGATGCCGTCGGAGTCGATCACGGTGCGGTCGTCGAACTCGACGCTGTCGGGGCGGGCCGGGCGGGTGCCCGTGGCGATGACGATCCGGTCGGCGGTCACCTTGAGCTCGCGTCCGTCGCCGTCGCTCACCCCGACGGTGTGCGGGTCGAGGAAGCGGCCGGTGCCGGTCAGGACGGTGACGTGGTTGCGGGCCAGCTGGCTGCGGATCACGTCGACCTCGCGGCCGATGACGTGCCGGGTCCGCATGCCCAGGTCGGCGACCGTGATGTCCTCCTTGACCCGGTAGCTCTGGCCGTACAGCTCGCGTTGGTTGAGCCCGGTGAGGTAGAGGACCGCTTCGCGGAGGGTCTTGGACGGGATCGTCCCGGTGTTGATGCACACGCCGCCGAGCATGGCGCGCCGGTCGACGATCGCCACGCGCCGGCCCAGCTTGGCCGCGGCGATCGCGGCGCGCTGTCCTCCGGGGCCGGAGCCGAGCACCAGCAGATCGAAATCGCTCACGGCCCCAGTGTGGCGGGCCGCCGGGCGTCTCATAAGCCCTTTGCCGGGACGTTTCTGATCGTTTCGTGGGATGTCAGGGACGCGGCCGGGGCGGTTCAGGGCGCGGCCAGGCCCGCGACCAGGTCGTCCAGGCCCGCCTTGACGCGTTCCAGGCTCATGCCGCGGGTGCGGCGCTGGTGCCGCAACAGGTTGGCGGCCAGCGGGGCGAGCAGCGCGTCGGCGATGTAGGCGGCGTCGGCGGACGGGCGGACGCGTGCGATCAGCGTCTCCAGGTGCGTGCGGTACACCTCGTAGGAGCCGTCGTCGAACCGCGCGTCGGGCGAGTCGGCCTCGGCCATGACCAGCAGGTCCAGCTGCTCGTCGGTGCGGTCGGCCAGGGCGTGCAGGAAGGCCCGGACGCGGTCGAGGGGCTCGGCGCCGGGGCCGAGCGGCGGCGGGCCCTGCAGGAAGGCGGCCTGGAATCGGCGTTCGCGGTCGTCGAGGACCGCGTAGAGCAGCCCGGCCCGGTCGCCGAAACGCCGGTAGACGGTGCCGACCCCGACGCCCGCCGCCCGCGCCACCTCGTCCATCGACAGGGCACCGACCCCGCGTGCGGCGATCAGGTCGGCCGCGGCGGCGAGGATCCTGCGGCGGTTGCGGGCCGCGTCGGCGCGCTCGGCCCGCCCGCCGCGCGGCGTGCGCTCCGCGTCCGGGCCGAGCAGGGGCAGCGTGCGGCGACCGGGCGAGGGGGCGTCGCCCCGTCCCGGGGTGTCGGCGTCGCTCACCGGGCTTCCTCCTCTGCGCCTGCACTGCCCCTCGGACATTACCGGAAGACGCTCCACTTTCCGGGTTGTAAGCGGAAATTCCTCCGGATAGGGTGGCGGCGAGTTAAGCGGAGTTGTCTCCGGTTAATCGGAGGGCATGCCGGACCGACGGGACGGGCCGTGCCCGGGGTCCGGCCGTCGCCGCCGCCCCGCGGGCCGTTTCCGGAGGCGACCGGCCGTGCCCCGGCCCGGCGGACGTTTGCGAAGGAGGAGTTTGCGTGGCCTGGTTGCTGCTGGTCGTCGCGGCGGCGATGGAACTGGTCTGGGCGACCGCGCTCAAGCAGTCGGACGGCCTGACCCGGTTGTGGCCGAGCCTGGTGGCGCTGCCGGTCAGCCTGCTCAGCGTCGTGGTGCTGTCGGTGGCGCTGCGCGACCTGCCGGTCGGCACCGCCTACGCGGTGTGGGTGGGCCTCGGCGCGTTCGGCGTCGCGGTCGCCGGCATCGTCGCTCTGGGCGAGAGCGTCAGCCCGCAACGCCTGGTGTTCCTGGCGCTGATCCTCGTCGGCGTCATCGGCCTGCGGGCCGTCGACGGGTGAGGGGAACGCATCCTGGACGCTCCTTTAGCCGGGTGCGGCCTGGGCATGCTGTCAGCAGACCGTCGGCCGACCTACGGGAGCGGGGCTGGGGCCATGGGCACGCGACTGCTGGGCATCGACATCGGGGGCTCCGGTATCAAGGGCGCGCCCGTCGATCTGGAGCGGGGCGTGCTCGCCGCCGAACGGCTGCGCATCGAGACCCCGCAGCCGGCCGAACCGGAGCCGGTCGCGCGGGTGCTGGCCGAGATCGTCGGCCATTTCGGGTGGACGGGCCCGGTCGGCGTCACCTTCCCGGGCGTGGTGACCGACGGGGTGACGCTGTCGGCGGCCAACGTGTCCCGCAAGTGGCTGGGCCTGCAGGCGCGGGACCTGTTCGCCGCGGCGACCGGACGGGACGTGACGGTGGTCAACGACGCCGACGCCGCGGGCATCGCCGAGATGCGGCACGGCGCCGGGCGCGGCGCGGACGGCACGGTGGTGGTCTTGACGCTCGGCACCGGCATCGGCAGCGCGCTGTTCACGAACGGCGTGCTCGTGCCGAACACCGAGTTCGGCCACCTGGAGATCAACGGCAAGGAGGCCGAGTCGCGGGCGTCCGCCCGGGTCCGCGACGAGGAGGGGCTGAGCTGGGAGAAGTGGGCCCATCGGCTGTCGCGGTACCTGCGCCACCTGGAGGCGCTGCTCTCCCCCTCGCTGATCGTGCTGGGCGGCGGGGTGTCGAAGAAGTCCGGCAAGTTCGTGCCGCTGCTCAAGGGGGTGCGGGCGCCGGTCGTGCCCGCCGCGCTGGTGAACGACGCCGGGATCGTCGGCGCCGCGATGGCGGCCGCGGACGGTGCGGCCGCGGTGCGCCGCCGCGGCCGCCTGATCGACCAGCCCGCCGCCTTCCACACCGCCCGGGGCGATCACGCCGCGCCGTGAACCCGCGCATGGTGATCTCCTCTGGGGCGTAGCGGCAGGGGCCCGGGCCGTCGCCTCCCCGCAGGTCGGAGCCTGTCGCCCCTCAGATGACGGGGGCGCCGGGCGCGGCGGCGGCGACACCCCGCCCCCGCGCACCTGAGCGTCCGGCAAAGAGGGCGAGCCGGTGACAGGCTCGCCGGGCGCCGGAACACCTCGGACGGCGTGCCGAGCCGCCGGATCCGGCCCGTCTCCAGGGCCGCGTCACGGATCCATGAGCTCGGCGCTGCGCGCCGCGAACACCTCCATGACCTTCGCGGTGATCGGGCCCGGCGCGGCGGGCAGCTCGGTGCCGTCCACGGCGCGGATCGGCTGCACGTCGCGGGTGGTGGAGACCAGGAACGCCTCCTCGGCCCGGTACAGGTCCTCCAGCGGGACGTCCTCCTCCTCGGCGCCGTGCCACTCCAGCACCAGCGCCCGCGTCACCCCCGCCAGGCAGCCCGCCGACAGCGGCGGGGTGAGCAGCCGCCCGCCGCGCACCAGGAAGACGTTGGTGCCGGTGCCCTCGCACAGGTTCCCGGCGGTGTTGCCGAAGATCGCCTCACCGGCGCCGCGCTCCTTGGCGTACGCCAGGGCCATCGCGTTCTCCGCGTACGAGGTGGTCTTGAGGCCGGACAGGGCGCCCCGCTCGTTGCGCGGCCACGGCACCACCGTGACGTCCGCCGTCGCCGGGAACGGCTGCTGCGGGCCCACGGCGACCACCGCGGTCACCCCCTGGGAGCCGCGGTCGGACCCCAGCGGCCCCGGCCCGCTGGTGTAGGTGATGCGGATCCGCGCCAGCGGCCACTTCGGCGCGGCGTTGAGCACCTCCAGCGTGGCCTGCGCGAGCATGTCCTGGTCGGGCTCGGGCAGGCCCAGTCCGGCCGCCGAGCGGGCCAGCCGCCGCAGGTGCCGGGTCAGCGCGAACGGCTCCCCCCGGGTCGCCTTGACCGTCTCGAACACCCCGTCCCCGACCAGCACGCCGTGGTCGAAGACCGACAGGCGCGCCTGGTCAGGCTCGAGCAGTTCCCCGTTCACCCAGACCTTCGCCTGCTCGTTCGCCTGGCCTGTCGCTCGCTCCGCGGACACCGGAAGCCACCTCCAACAGCCGAGCCGCCTTCAGCTCGGTCTCCTGCCATTCACGTCGTGGATCGGACTCCCAGGTGATTCCCGCCCCGGTGCCGAAACGCAGATGCCCGTCCTCCGCCCAGAAGGTCCGGATGCCCACCGCCAGAGCCCCGCGCCGAGAGTCCGCGTCCACCCAGCCGACGGCCCCACAGTACGGGCCGCGGGGCACGGGTTCGAGCGCATCCAGCAAGCTCAGCGCACTCGACTTGGGCGCACCCGTCACCGAACCGGGAGGAAAGGTGGCCTTCAGCAATTCCGGCCACCCCTGCCCCGGCGCCAGCCGGGCCCGCACCGTCGACACCAGATGCACCAGCCCCGGATGCTCCTCGACGACGCACAGCTCCGGGACGGACACGCCGCCGGTCTCCGCCACCCGCCCCAGGTCGTTGCGGACCAGATCGACGATCATGACGTTCTCGGCCCGGTCCTTGGGCAGCAGATCGGCCTCCGTGCGCCCGGTGCCCTTGATCGGCCGCGACTCGACGACCCGCCCGTCCCGGGACAGGTACAGCTCCGGCGACGCGCTCGCCACCTGCAATCCGGGCACCCTGAGCGTCATCGCGTACGGGGCCGGATTGCCCCTGGCCAGCCGCATGCCCAGGCCCGCGATGTCGGCGTCGGCCCGCAGCGGCGCCGACAGGACCCGGCACAGGTTGGCCTGGTAGACGACACCGTCGGCGATGGCCTCGCGGATCGCCTGCACCCCGCGCACGTAGGCGTCCTCGTCCATCGACGACGCCCACCCCCGTGCGCCCTCCCAGGCTCCCCGCGGGTGGGGCGCGGGCCGCACGGTGTCGAACCGCGCACAAGTGACCTTCCCCTCGTAGGTGACGACGACCGCCCACCACCCGCGCGACTCCAGCGCGTAGGGGTCGCTGGTCACGTCCCGCAGCCCGGTGGCCAGCATCCCGCCGGCGTATGCGAACGGCTCGGTCACAGCACGACCCCGAACACGTCCGCCAGCCCGCTGCGCCCCTGCCGGGTGATCTCCAGCGCGCGCCGCGTCCGGCCCCGTTCGAACCAGCCCAGCTCGATCATCCGCGCGAGCAGCGCCGCGCCCAGGGCGCCGTTGAGGTGCGGGCGCCGCTCCGTCCAGTCCAGGCAGTGCCCGGCGAACTTCCTGCGCCGCCTCCTGATCCCGGCGACGTCCAGCTCCATGATCTCCAGGCGCTCCTTCCCCTTGGCGGTGACCTCGTAGACGCCGTCGCCCTCGATCAGGCCGCCGTCCACCAGCGCGGCGAACAGCGCCACCCCGGCCGCCCCGGCCAGATGGTCGTAGCACGACCTCGCCATGCGCAGGCGCCGCGCGTCCCTGGACTGGCGGAGGCTTCGGGCCCCGAGGGGCGGGCTGATCCGGCTCAAAGCCTCCACCACCTGCGCGACGTCGCCGCCGCCGAGGCGGTAGTACCGGTGCCTGCCCTGCTTGACCACCGTCACCAGACCGCCGTCCAGCAGCCTGGCCAGATGCGCGCTGGCGGTCTGCGCGCTGACTCCCGCCACCCGCGCCAGCTCCCCCGCCGCCAGCGGCCGCCCGTCCAGCAGGGCGGTCATCATCGCCGCGCGGCCCCGGTCGGCCAGCAGCGCCGCGACGGGGGCGATGTCGCTGTCGTAAACGGACATGTCCCCACGCTATGCCCACCACGCTTCCACGCAGGTCGAAGCGTCGCCGTGCGCTCCGGCGTATTCCAGTTTGGGGAAGCGGGCCGAACACGCTAATGTTTTCCTCGTCGCCGCGAGGGGCGGAAGCCCCGAAGCGAGACAGGCGGAAGTGGCTCAGTTGGTAGAGCATCACCTTGCCAAGGTGAGGGTCGCGGGTTCGAATCCCGTCTTCCGCTCTGGGAGGCCACCAGGTCTCGTTCTGGTGGAGTGGCCGAGAGGCGAGGCAACGGCCTGCAAAGCCGTGTACACGGGTTCAAATCCCGTCTCCACCTCAGGCGCCGTACTTCCCCAGGAAGCACGGTCCCGGGCGATTAGCTCAGTGGGAGAGCGCTACCTTGACACGGTAGAGGTCACTGGTTCAATCCCAGTATCGCCCACCATCCCACCCGGGCCGGGTATCCGATCCGTCCCGGGCTTTCTGTTCTCCGGCCGCACCCTCCCCCAGCACCCGGCATCCCGCCGCACCACCTCGGCCCGTCCGCTGCCGCCGCCTAGGTGTCGCTGGGGCGCCGCATCGGTCCCCACCTGCCCTTCTGTTCGGCGACGACGCGTTCCGCGGCGCGCAGCGCGGACTCGTCGATCCAGGCCACGGGGCGGACGCAGCGCACCAGCGGCTCGTTGTCGGGGCCGCGCCCCAGCTCCTCCCCCACCAGGATCCACGGCCTCACCCCGGGCCCCTTCTCGTGCCTGAGGTGCGAGTAGTCGTACAGCCTCCGGGCCACCCACACCACGAGCGGGCGCGGCGCCCACCACTGTTCGACCGCGAGGGGGTTGGCCGACAGGCCCGGCATCTTCACGCCGGTCAGTTCGTCGCGACTGCTTCCCCCGGCGTCCAGCTCGGGGCCGCGCGACCACCGGACGAACAGCCGATCGTCCTTCTCGACCAGCCTCGCCAGCTCGTCCAGGCTGGTCACGGCGGGCATCTCCTCCACCGGCCCTGGCCTACCCAATGCCCGCCGATCTCTGCCACTTCACCGCGGAAACGGCCGACGAACGGCCATCCGCGTCCGCCTCGAAGCCCCGACCGACCGCACCACCAACAAACCAAAAGCAGGCACACTGCCGACAGGAGCTTTCGGAGCAGCCGCCCCCAGGGCCGACCACCCCGTGATATTGATCACCTACATTCGGTGTCAGCCCCCGTCGAGTCGCCACACCACGACCGCGTCGCGGTCACCATGACGTGGCGGTCGTCACAACGACGCGCTTCTCACTCCCTTGCCGAGCCTCGACCGAACGCACCACCAGCAAGCCGACAGCCCACAAGCCATCGCAGAGCGACCCCCACAAGGCCAGCCACCCAGCCGCATCGATCACCCGGCACCCGACGTCAAAGCACCCGACAAGCCACCGCACCACAACGCATCGCGGCCTCCCCGCAGTCTCGCCCAGCTGCCGATCGCGCTCGCCATCACCGCAGACGGCCTGCTCGCACCCCGCCTCGCCGCGATCGTCGGCATCCGGCCGGCGCTGGCGGCCGCGCTCGCGCCCCTGACCGCGGGCCTCCTGTGGCTGGCACCGGCCCGGACCGGACTCGGGCCCGCAGGGCTGGCCGTCCTGTTCCTGCTGGTCGGCGCCGGAATCGGACTGAGCTTCGGCTACGTCACCGCGCTCGCCGCGGCGGACGCACGGCCCGGCGAGAGCGGCCTGCTCGGCGGCCTGGTCAACACCGCCCGCCAGATGGGCGGCGCGCTCGGCCTGGCCGCCCTGGTCGCCGTCGCCGCCTCCGCCACCGGAGAACCGGACCTCACGGCCGCGTTCCGCGCCACCGCGGCACTGGCCGCGATCGCGCCGCTGGCCTCCCTGCCCCCCACCTGCACACCCCCGACCCGGCGTCCTCCGCGCCGCCTGATCATCGACCTGGAACCTCACTCGTACTCAGCGAGACGCGCACCACCTCCAGCCTCAGCACGCTCGGCAAGGTGCTGTACCTCCAGGTCGGCCGGACCGACAACGGCCCAAGAAATCTTCAACCTCCCCTAACCGCCCGACTCTCCAAGGGGGACGCCGTTCCCGCAACGCCGTCCCCTGCCGCGTTCGGTGTGTGTCCACGGGGGCGACAGCCTCAGTAACGCCACCGGCACGCCGTCGACGTGGGACGGCCGTCACGTCGGACGCGTCGGTGCGGAGTTCAGGTAGGGGGCGAGCAGTTCGCGGGCGAGGCGGCGGGCCGCGCGTTCGGCCAGGCCGTCCTCGATCATCTGGCTCAGGCTGTAGACGAGGGACTGGATGAGTTCGGCGGTCCGGTCGGGGTCGTACGCGCCGTGGTCGGCCAGGGCCGCGCGGAGCGGCGTCTGGAGTTCGTCATGGAGGAGGCGGCTTGAGTTGGCGAGTGCGTCGGTGCGGCCGGTTGCCGCGAGGGCGCGGGCCAGCGCGTGGTCTCCGCGGGCGACGAGGCGGAGGTTGGCGTTGACGTAGGCCAGGACACGGTCGCCGGGGGTCCTGGCCTTGCCCATCTGCTGCCGGACGTACGCCGACCAGCGGGGGAAGGTGTCGACGATGAGGGCGTCGAGCAGATCGTCGCGGGACTTGAAGTAGGCGTACACGCTGGAGCGGGCGAGCCCGGCCCGGCGGGCGACCGCCGCCAGGCTGGGGGCTCGCTCGGTCTCCTCGGAGAGCAGGGCACGGGCGGCGTCGAGCAGGGCCGCCCGCTGCGCGGCCCGATGTTCGGCGACGGTCGGCGCCTGGATCTTCGGCACACTGCCCCCTCTCTCTCACCGGCCGCGGCGCTGGCAGGACCGCCCGTCAGCCGAGTGCGGCCAGCCGCCCGTCGATCATCTCGTACACGGTGTCACAGTGTTCGAGGACGTCGTGGTCATGGGTCACCATGACGGCCGCCACGTCGTGCTGCCGGGCTTCGCGGGCGAGCAGCCGGACGATGTCGTGGCTGCGTGCCCGGTCCAGGGCGGCGGTGGGCTCGTCGACGAGCAGCACGCTCGGCCCGGTCGCCAGGGCCCGGGCGATGCCGACCCGCTGCCGCTCCCCGCCGGACATCTGATGCGGGTACCGGTCGGCCTTGTCCGCCATCCCCACGTCCTCCAGCAGCGCGAGCGCGGCGCGGCCGGAACGCTCGCGGCGCGGCCGGAACCGCAGCGGCAGCCGGAGCTGGTCGAGGGCGGTGAGCGCCGGGATCAGGTTGCCGGACTGGAAGACGAACCCGATGTGCTCGCGCCGCAGCTTCGCCCTGGTCCTGGCACTGGCGGCCGTGATGTCGGTCCCGGCGACCGTGACCGTGCCCCGGTCCGGGCGGGCGAGGCCGCCGGCCACCGCGAGCAGGCTCGACTTGCCGGCGCCGGAGGGGCCGACGATCGCGGCCAGCTCGCCGGGGCGCACGACGAGGTCGACGTTGTCGAGGGCCTGCACGGTCTCGGTGCCGTCGCCGTGCTGGAGGCAGACCCCCTCCATGTGCAGTCCCGGACGGTCGGGCGCGCCGGTGGCGCCTTCCTGCGCTTCGGCGGCGGGCGTGGTCTGGTCGGTCATCGGTTTCCTCCGAGGGCGGTGGCCGGATCGATGGACGCGATCCGGACTACGGCGGTCCCGGCGCCGACGAGCCCGAGCAGGACGAGCCCCACGGCGGCGGTGGTGACACTGGGCGCGCTGAGTGCGAACGGCGCGCCGCCCCCGGTGATGAGCGAACCGAGGCCGACACCGATCCCCGCACCGACCGCGACGGAGGCCAGCAGCACGATGAACGCCTGGGCGAGTGCGTCGCGTAGCAGCCACCCTCTGGACGCCCCCATGGCGCGCAGCACGGCGACCTCATGCTTGCGCTGGATCGTCCAGACCGCGAAGAACGCCCCGACGACCAGCGCGGAGATGACGTACAGGAATCCCTGGATGAGCTGGAGCGTGGACGTCTCGGCCGTATAGCCGGGCGAGGCTCCGAAGGACTCCTTCAGGGTGAGGCTCTCGGTGCCGGCGGCGGCGTCTCCGGCGGCCAGGTCGACGGTGGCGCCGGGCTTGGCGCGCACCGCCACGGCGGTGATGTCCTGAGTGGCGCGCGGGGGCACGGGGTCGCCCGGCGCCACCCCGGCCTTGATGAGCTGCCAGGTCCGCAGGGGCACATAGGCCACGTCGACGTGGCCGAAGGTGTCCTGCCCCGCGGTGGCGCCCACGACCCGCAGCTTCGTCCCGAGCCGGTCGACCGTGATGGTGTCGCCGATGTGCAGGCCGGCGTCCAGGGCCGTGCCGCTGACGACGATGCCGTCCGCGCCGCTCAGCCGCGAACCCTTGCTCACCTCGGGCGAGAGGAACGACTCCGGCGCCACCCCGAACAGCGCGAGGTCGATGTCCACGCCCCGGTCGCTCTTGGCGTTGATGAGCGTGTTGCCGTAGGGGGCCGCCTCCGCCACACCCGGCCGGCCACGCCAGACGTCCACGGCGGACATCCCCACCACGCTCCGGGAGAAGGCGGAGTCGTGCTGGACGCCGCGCTCGAACGCGAACGAGGTGACCGGCAGGTTCTGCAGCCCGGACACCCCGTCCCTGACCAGCCCCACCGACAACCCGGACAACATGACCATAAGGACCGCGATCAACCCCACGACGGCCCCCATCAGCCCGAACCGGACCTTGGCGAACCGCAGCTCACGAATGGCGAGGAACATCAGCCCCACACCCGCTTCTTTATCGACAGCATGTCGGCAAGATATCAACACGATGTCGTCAACTTGGCCTCGGGTGCCGCGACCACCTCAACGCGCCCTGCCTGGTGAGCTCGTCGGCCCCGCGCGGATGATCCGACGCCGCCCCTCCCTCGAACCGGCTCGTCGCGGTCCTGGACCCGCGCGTCCGGACGGGACCGGCCGATGCCGCCTCCATCCAAGCCGCCAGGCTCCATGCCCGCGGAATCCTCCGGGGCCCGGGCCGCGTCCGCGGGCCGATGGCCGTCCGGTCGCGTCCCCGGCGCCCGGCCCTGCTCGCCGCCGTCGCCGTGCTCGCGGTGACGGTTCGCAGGCGTGGAAGCGGGCAACGCGAATCGAGTTCGACAAGGACCTGCCCGAGGAAAAGCAGTCCACCCGCACCAAGCAGCTCGCCAAGCAGCTCGCAGGGCGTCCGGAGTCCCGCCTCAGCCTGACCACTGAACAGGCGCACCGCCTGGCCGGTGCCCTGCTGAAACCGCTGGGAATCACCGCGGGACGCCGGGCCGGGGACACCGCCTACCTGCTCTACTGCGGTTACGGCCAGCTCGACGCGATCGTCGACCTGGTCGCCGGCCAGGCCGAGCAGCTCACCGATCTCGACGATGAGGCGTTGCAGGAGACCGCGAACGGCTTGCAGGTCGCCGAGGAGCTGAAGAGGGCCCACCCGATGGGCGTCGCGTTGTTCGGCCGGACGGTCGCCGACATCCCCGGCCTCGACGCCGCCGCCCAGGTGGCCCACGCCCTGTCCACCCATCAGGTGGTGCAGGAGTCGGACTATTACACCGCCGTCGACGCCGCCAACGAGCAGGACGAGACCGGCGCCGGAATGATCGGAAGGATCGGGTTCGACTCCGCGCCCCTCTACCGGTACGCGGTCGTGGGTATGCATCAGCTGGCCGAGAACCTCGGTGACGGCGACCAGGCTGGGCCGGGTGCGATGGGCGAAGGAGGGACCGGGCAGCGCTTTGTCAAGCGCGTCCATGGCATCCGGGAGCGACGGAGTTGGTTCGGGCACGGCTCGTTGGGTCAGCAGGCGAATGATGGCGGCGCGTCACGAAGTCGGGGATGGTTACGCCTGTGGTGGTGCGGTAGGGGCGGTCAAGCCGGGCTCGGTGCAGTTCGTTCTTGTGGGCGATGCGGTGTAGGTCGCCCAAGGGATAGGCGAGTGTCGGAAGGTCCTGGGGGGCGTGGACTTCGGTGATGTGCTCGAACTCCAGCGTGTGGGGGCGTGCCGCGAGCAGCTCAGGGACGGGTGCGCCCAGGCTGGCGAGCCAGGCGTGATGTGCGGCGGCGGTGCGGCATGTCGCCCTTCCCTCTGGGCTGTCGGGGTAGTGCTTGGTCCAGCGTCGGTGGTAGGCCGTCATGACGGCTGCCTGGCGATGACGTAGGTGACGGTGGACGTAGTGGTCAGGGGGCCGTTGCCTCGGCGCCGTCGCAGCTGGTCGGCCAGTTCTGCTGGGGCGATGTCCAGCGGCGGGGGCAGCTGGTACTTGGGTACGGTGATCAAGTAGTCGGCCTGGTGCGCCGCGTCCCCGAAGCGGAAGGCGTGCTGGTCGTGAAAGACGGCTTCAACCGTTAGCACATCGCTGGCCAGTGCGGGGAGGCGATCACTGTCTGCAATGGCGGACAGGCTCGGGCGTGCGGTGGCGCCGGGATCCAGGCCCGTGGCGGTGAGGAGGTGGTCAAGCTGGTGATAGCTGTCGGCGGACTTGGTGACCAGCACCGTGACACCGCCGGGGCGCAGGCAGCGGGCGATCCCGGTCAGGACATGTGCGGGGGACGGCGCGTGGTACAGGCTGAAGACCGCGGTGACGGCGTCACAGGAGGTCGTAGCCGGGGGCAGGGAATGGACATCGGGGGGAAGCGCTGAGCTATGGCGCGAGTGGGGTGCCCGGTGTCGCAGCCGAGGTCGGCGATGAGCGGTGCCGGTTGATCGTTCAGATACGGAGAGCAGCGGGTGAGCAGGTCGGCGACCATGTTCCCGACGTGGGCCCCGCGGATCTCAACGGTCAGCAGGGCGTTGCTGCGCCGCTGGACACGGACGCGGTCGGCGTACAGGGCAGCCACTGCCTGAGGATTGGTGAACGGGTTGCTGCCGTTCGAAGACGTAGGTGGCATGGTCACCACCGCCCGTGCACGTCGGAGGAGAGGCGGGCTAGGTGTACTGACCATGGACGTTGGTGACGGCGACACGGCTGGATGATCTTGAA
>NZ_BAABDO010000134.1:0-17075 GCF_039539665.1 Actinomadura keratinilytica | reverse complement strand
GACTTCATCGCCGCGGACGCGCGGCGGCGCGCCGGCCGGGTGCCGCCCGGCGTGGCGCGGCTGGTGAAGCTGGCGGCGGCGCTGGCCGCCGAGCCGCGGCTGCTGCTGCTGGACGAGCCGGCCGCGGGCATGTCGGTCGCGCAGCTGCGCGCGCTGGAGGTGCTGCTGCGCGAGGTGGCGGCCGAGGGCCCGGCGGTGCTGCTGATCGAACGGGACCTGGAGCCGATGCTGGGCGTGTGCGACCAGCTCCACCTGCTGCGCGGCGGCCGGATCGTCGCCTCCGGCTCGCCGTTCGAGGTGCGCGCGACGTGCCGGCCCCGCCCGGCGCCGGTCGCCGGCCCCTGAGCGCCGCCCGAGAAGGTCGCCGCCGCCCGCCGCCGCCCGCGGGCCGGGCGTGCCGCGATAATGACGGCACAGGGGTGGCCGTGCCGGACCGGGCCGCGCCACGAGCCGACGCCGAAAGCGAGACGTGCATGACGACCGAGCGGCGCCCCGTCCGGGAGGCCCTGCTCGACGCGGCCGCCGAGATCCTCACCCGCGAGGGGTACCGGGGGCTGCGGATGCGGGACGTGGCGGAGGCCGCCGGGGTGAGCCGCCAGACCGTCTACAACGAGTTCGGCGACAAGTGGGGGCTGGCCCAGGCGGTCGTCATGCGCCACCACGACCGGTACCTGGACGGCATCGACCGGGTGCTGTCCGAGCACGCGGACCTGTACTCGGCGGTGGCGGCCGCCGTCGTCTACACGATCGAGACCTCCGCCGACGACCCGATCAACAAGACCGTGCTCACCGGCGCCGACGGGGGCGAGCTGCTGCCGCTGCTGACCACGCGGGCCGAGCCGCTGCTGTTCACCGCCCGCACCCGCATCATCGACCACGCCACCGCCCAGTGGCCGGAACTGGACCCGGTCGCCCTCGCCGAGGTGGCCGACATCGCCATCCGGTTGACGATGAGCCACATGATGCTGCCGCACGAACCGCCCGAGCAGGTCGGCCATCTCATCGCCCGCCTCGTCACCCGCTACCTGGCCCGGCCGGAGGAGCGCGCGGCGCCCGGCATTTCTTGATCGTCGCCTGTTGCCTTGATCACATCCGCGGCGCAGCATAGGGGCGACCGGTTCCGCCCCAGACCGCCGAGGAGAAGCGCGATGCCCATAAAGTCCTACGCCAGCACCGTGCTCAGCGCGCCCGCCGACGAGGTGTGGCGCTTCCTGCGCGACTTCGGGAACCTGGCCGACTGGATGCCCGGGGTGGCCACCTGCGCGATCGAGGACGGCGGGCCCGCCGACCGGGTCGGCTGCGTGCGGCGGGTGATCGGCCCGGGCGACACGGTGTTCCGCGAGCAGCTGTCCGGCATGGACGACGACGACCGCTTCTACCGGTACCGGATGCTGGAGTCGCCGCTGCCGATCCGCGACTACGTCGCCCGCATCAGGGTCGCGCCGGTCACCGGCGGCGGGGGGTCGTTCGTCGAATGGCAGGGCGAGTTCTCGGCGGACGCGGCCGACGAGGAGGCCATGCGCAAGACCATCACCGACGCCATCTACAACCCCGCGCTGGAGGCGCTCGGCAAGCGCTTCTCCTGACGCCCTCCCCCGGCCGCCGCGCGCGCCGCCGAGAACGCGGCGCGCAGCCGGCCCGCCGCGAACCGCAGGGCGTCCACGGCGGCGTCGAAGTGCTCGGGCAGCAGGAAGAACGAGTGCACCACGCCCTCGTAGCGGCGCAGCTCGACCGGCACGCCCGCCTCCGCCAGGCGGCGCGCGTACGCCTCGCCCTCGTCGCGCAGCACGTCGAGCTCGGCGGTGATCACGGTGGCCGGGGCGAGGCCGGACAGGTCGGGCGCGCGCAGCGGGGCCAGCAGCGGGTCGGACGGGTCGGCGCCGCCCCGGTACATCTCCAGGCAGCGGGCCATCGCGGCGGCGTCGAGCCCGTACCCCCTGCCGTACGCGGCGTAGCTCGGGGTGTCCAGGGCGGTGTCGGTGACCGGGTAGACCAGCAGCTGGTGCGCCAGGCGCAGGCCGCGGTCGCGGGCGATGAGGGCGACCGCGGCGGCCAGGTTGCCGCCCGCGCTGTCCCCGCCGACCGCCACCGCCGCCGGATCGGCGCCGAACCGCCCGGGCTCGCGGGCGACGGCGGCGGTGACCGCCCACGCGTCGCGCACCGCCGCGGGGAAGGGGTGCTCGGGGGCCAGCCGGTAGCCGACGCTGACCACGGCGCAGCCGGTCGCGGCGGCCAGGTCGCGGCAGGCGTCGTCCACGCTGTCGAGCCCGCCCAGCACCCAGCCGCCGCCGTGCAGGTACACCAGCGCGGGCAGCGGCGCCCCGCCGGGCGGCTCGGGGCGGTACAGCCGGACGCGGGCGGCGCCGCCGCCGCCGGGCACGGACAGGTCGGCGACGTGCGGCAGCTCGCGGCCGCGGCGCGGCCGCGCCCGCAGCGCGGCCTCCGCGGCTCGGCGGGTCTCCGCAAGCGCCGGCTCCTGCCCCTCCAGCGCCGCCAGGGGGGCGAGCATCTCCAGGTAGCGGACGGTCTGCGGATGCATGGGCATGGCCGGCCTCCGGTCGCGGGCCGCGGTGCGGCCCTGACGGACGAGACAGCGGGCGGGACAGCGGCGAACGTACCCAGATAATCCGGGCCGAAGATGTCCGCGCGCGCCGCGCCGCCCGGCGCGCCGCGCGGGTGCGGGTGCGGACGCGGGTCAGCGGCCCCAGGCTTCGGCGACCAGCGCGTCGAACAGCCGGCGGTCCTCGCCCTCCTCGGGGTGCCACTGCACGCCGACGCCGAACCGGTGCCCCTGCAGCTCGACGGCCTCCACCACCTGGTCCTCGGCCCAGGCGACCGCGGCCAGGCCCTTGCCGAGCCGGGCGATGGCCTGGTGGTGCCCGGTGACCACCTGGGCGGTCTCGCCGAGGATCTTGCCGATCCGGCTGCTCGGGCTGATCTGCACGGTGTGGCCGCCGTACATCCCGCCGGGCGGGGAGTGCCCGGTGTGCCCGACGGCATCGGGCAGGTGCTGGACGAGGGCGCCGCCGCGCGCCACGTTCAGCGCCTGCATGCCCCGGCCGACGGCCAGGAACGGCAGGTCGGCGTCGATGACGGCGCGCAGCAGGGCCAGCTCGAACCGGTCGCGCTGCGGCTGCGGCGGCCCGGTCTCGTGGTGGCGCAGCATCCCGTACAGCTGCGGGTCGAGGTCGGCTCCCCCGGCGAACACCACCCCGCCCAGCCCCTCCACCAGGGCGTCGAGGCCGCGCAGCCCGGCCGTCGGCGGCAGCATGACCGGCACGCCCCCGGCGCGTTCGACCGACCGCAGGTAGGTCACGGGCAGCAGGGCGGCCTCCCGCACCCACTCGCTCCAGCGGGCCGGTTCCAGACAGGTCGTCACGCCGATGAGCGGCGGTGCCCCGACGGCGGCCGCGCGGGGCTCGGGAGCCCCTCCGATCGCCTCTCCCATGCCCTCCCCCTTGCTGAGCGCCGGCCCCGGCACCGGGCCGCACGGCCGTGCGGCGGTCCGGCCGGGGAGCCGCCCCGGCCCGGCCGATCTCGAAATCTACCCTCCGGGTTGAGATTTATCCACCGTCCGGTAAATCGTGTTGCCATTCGCGGCCGACCGCGGCGCCGAGCACAACTCCCGCTTTCACCCTATTCAACCGAAAAATGCATCGAAATGATCAGCGAGACGGATGCGGACACGTACCGAGCAGTATTCTTCCCCCATCGCGACATGCGCCGATAACGCTGAATGACCACTCCGCAACTCTTCGCACATCCCGCACGTCTTTCCGCCGACCCGGTTGATTACCAGCGACTTTCGGTGCGAGAATTTCACGAACTCGGACGCGCGGGGCGTCCGGCATGCGCCGGCGGGCGGACGACCCGGCAGGAAAAGCCCTGGGGGGCGATCTGGCAAATGTCATCGGTACCCCGAATCGTCAAAGAGAGCTTCACCCGCATCGAACCCGCGGCGGACACCGCGATCGCCTATTTCTACGGTCGCCTATTCGCCGAGAACCCGCAGCTGCGCACGCTATTCCCGCCCGCGATGGACGGGCAGCGCGATCGCCTTTTCCAGGCGCTGGCCCGCGTCGTGTGGAGCCTGGACGCGCCCGACGAGCTGACCGACTACCTGGAACGGCTCGGCCGCGACCACCGCAAGTACGGGGTGCTGCCCGAGCACTACGCGGCCATGGGCAGCGCGCTGATCGCCACGCTGCGCCGGTTCGGCGGCCCCGGCTGGACGCCCGAGACCGAGGCGGCCTGGACCGCCGCCTACCGCACCGTCGCCGACATCATGATCGCCGCGGCCGAGCGCGACGCGGCCGCCGCCCCGCCCTGGTGGGTCGCCGAGGTCGTCGACCACCACCGGCCCACCCCGGACCTGGCGGTGGTGACCCTGCGCCCCGACCGGCGGCTGGACTTCACCGCCGGCCAGCACGTGCCGGTGCAGACCGCCCGCTGGCCGCGCGTGTGGCGCAGGTACTCGATCGCCAACGCCCCGCGCCCCGACGGGACCCTGTCGCTGCACGTGCGGGCCGTGCCGGGCGGCTGGGTCAGCGGCGCGCTGGTCCGGCACACGCGCGTCGGCGACACCGTGCTGCTCGGCCCCGCCGACGGCGCCCTGACGCTCGACCCCGCCTGCGACCGCGACCTGCTGCTGGTCGCCGGCGGTACCGGCCTGGCGCCGCTGCGGGCCCTGGCCGAGCAGGAACTGGCCCGGGACGGTGAGCGCAGCGTCCACCTGGTGGTCGGCGCGCGCTCCCCGCTCGACCTGTACGACCTGCCCGAGCTGCGCCTGCTGGAGTCCGGCCATCCGCGGCTGCGGGTGGTGCCGGTGCTGTGCGACGCCCCGCCCCATGACGGACTGCGCGGACCCGTCGCCGGCGCGCTCGGGCGGATCCGCGAGCGCTGGGACGACCACGAGGTCTACGTGGCCGGCCCGCCGGGCATGATCAGGGCCACGGTGGGCGCGCTGCAGAACCTCGGCGTTCCGCTCGACCGCATCCACCACGACCTGCTGGAGGCGGAACGCGGCGGCGCCCGGGCCTCCTGACCGGCGCGCCGCCGCCGTCCCGCACCGCACCGGCGGCGCGGCGGCGCACCGGCAGGGGGCGCCGCCCGGTCACCACCCGGCGCGCTCGCGCAGGAACGCGCCGGTCTCCTCGTCCGCCGGATAGAACGACTCGATGGCCATCTCCGCCACCGTGATGTCGACCGGGGTGCCGAACGTGGCGATCGTGGTGAAGAACGACAGCCGCCGCCCGTCGTCCAGCCGCAGCCGCAGCGGGACGAACACCTCGTGGCCCGCGGGCGGCGGCGCGGGCTCGGCGGCCGCCTCGGCGCCGGGGTAGTCGCGCAGCTCCCGGTACAGCCCGGCCAGCGCCGGGTCGGCGGTGAGCGCCACATGCCGCCGCACCCGGTCGATCATGTGCGCCCGCCACTCCGCCAGGTTGACGATGTTCCTGGCGAGCCCGTCGGGATGCATGCTCAGCCGGAGCACGTTCAAGGGGGGCTCCAGCAGCTCCGCCGGCGCGCCCTCCATGAAGAGCGCCGCCGCCCCGTTGGCGTCGATCAGGTTCCAGAACCGGTCGACCACCACCGCCGGGTACGGCTCGTGGCCCTCCAGGACCTGCCGCAGGGCCGCCCGCACCGCGTCCATGCGCGGCTCCTCGATCGGGGTCTCGGCGTAGACCGGCGCGTACCCGGCCGCCACCAGCAGCAGGTTGCGGTCGCGCAGCGGCACCTGCAGGTGCTCGGCCAGCCGCAGCACCATCTCCCGGCTCGGCGTCGACCGGCCGGTCTCCACGAAGCTCAGGTGCCGGGTCGACACGTCCGCCCGGCCGGCCAGTTCCAGCTGGCTGAGCCGCCGCCGCTGCCGCCAGGCCCTCAGCTGCTCCCCCACCGGCCGCACGTCGCCCAGGGACTGCCCGAAAGACATCGTCATCGTCGTCACGCCACGACGCTACCGACCGGCGGGTCATGTGCACGATGACGTGCCGGGTAAGCGGAACCGCCGCAGGTGCGGGCCCCGGTTACCCCGCAGGTAATCGACGGGGCCCGGCGCGCCCAGCAGGCTGCCGGGTGGAATCCGCCGACCGGGAAGGACCCCCATGACCACCGACGACCTGCTCGACGCCATGCCGTTCGCGCGCACCCTGGGCATCGCGATCGACGCCGCCGCGCCGGAGGAGGTCGCGGGGCGTCTGGCATGGGCGCCGGAGCGGTGCACCGCGGGCGGCGTCATGCACGGCGGCGCCCTGATGGCCCTGGCCGACTCGGTGGGCGCGGTCTGCGCGTTCCTCAACCTGCCGCCGGGCGCCTCGACGACGACCCTGGAGTCCAAGACCAACTTCTTCCGCGCCGTGCGCGGCGGCGAGGTCCGCGCGGTGGCGCGGCCCCTGCACACCGGGTGCACCTCGATCGTCGTGCAGACCGACCTGCACGACGCCGACGGCCGCCGGGTCGCCCAGGTCACCCAGACCCAGGCCGTCCTGTCCGGCTGACCGCCCCGCCGGCGGTCCCGCCGACCGCGGGCGGCGTACCGCGCCCGGAACGGCCGACGCGCGCCCATGGCGCGATGGGCGCGCGTCGCGGACCGGGGACGGGGGCGTCACCTGGAACGCGCGGGAACGCGCATCTCGCTGACGGGGTGCGGGCCCGCCGGCTCGTGGCGGTACTCCTCGCCGAACAGCTCGCGGTGCTCGGCGATGACGCGCTCGCTGGGCGGCTCCTCACCGCCGTGGATCCGCTCCTGCATGAGCTGGAAGCGCTCGTGGGCCTCGCGCACGTACCCGGCGCCCAGCGTGGTCAGGTCGATCTGGGTGGCCAGCAGGTCGCGCAGGTACTCCTTGTTGGGCTCGAAGGTCGCCGGCGCGGGCAGCTCGGGCGCCAGGATGCTCTCCGGCTCGCGCCCGTCGTGCCGGCGCATCAGGTCGCAGGCGATGCGCAGGTGCTCCAGCTCCATGTTCAGGTGCAGCTCCCAGATGGCCTTGACCTTGGGGTCGGTCTCGGTCTCCATCATCGAGTGGTACATGTAGCACTCGTTGTACTCGTGGTTGACCAGCCGCTCCCACCAGGTCTCGCCCGGGTCCGTCAGCGACTCGTAGTGGGTGACGTGCTCCTCCTCGATGAGCCCGATCTCCTGGTAGAGCTGGCGGGCGATCGGCTCCATGTACTGCGGGCCGACGTTCATGTAGAAGTTCATCGTCTGCTGCTCGGTCGCGGTGATCGTCAGCGCGTGCAGCTTGGAGATCGGCTCGGCCCGGTTCCGGTCGTAGGGGTCGCGCACGTTGTCGGCGGGGTCGCGGTGCTCGATCTTGGTGGGCCGGCCGGGCATGACCTCGGTCAGGTCGTCGACGATCTTCTCGGCCTTGCGGTGCTCGATCATCTCGTAGAGGTTGGCGTACCGGTAGAGGTGGTCGAAGTCCTCCAGCACGCCGAACTCGTACGCCTGCTTCAGGTAGGGGTCGGGCTCCATCCGCGCCACCCAGGCGGTGAGGTCCACGGCGACCTGCTCGTAGGAGAGGGTGGTCTCCAGCGCGCTGGCCTGGCCCGGCAGCAGCCAGTTGACGGTCTTCTGCTGCTGCTGCTCGATGTAGCGGACCTGGGCGAGCTGCCGCCTGATCTCGGGGTCGGGGCAGACCCGGGAGAAGTGGTGGCTGAAGAAGACGGCCTCCACCTCGATGCCGTTCATCGTGATGATGCGGCACTTGGTGTACGGATCGGCGCGGTCGGGGTCGACCGGCACGACGTTCATCTCCCGCCAGTTCCGCACCTGCCTGTCCAGCGGGATGCCCCGGTGTTCCAACGGGTTGAAGGACATGTACCTCCCCTTTCTGCCGAGATCGCCGCGCTGTGGAGATCGCGCCCATGGCGCCGTACCCACCGAGACGGACCCTTCACTGGCGCCCGTCCTCAACTTTCGGCAATGTCCGGCTTAGCCGGGTGGCCTCCGGGTACGGCGACGCGCGCACGGCCGACGGACACCCGACAGACGCGAGGAGCGCGACACATGGGCACTTCGACGACCACTCAGGCCCCGGCCCGCGACGTGATCGACCTGCTGTGCGCGCAGCACGGGCAGATCCGCGACCTGTTCGCGCAGGTCGCCGACAGTACGGGCACCGAGCGCCGGGACGCCTTCCGCACGCTGGTGCGGCTGCTGGCGGTGCACGAGACCGCCGAGGAGGAGATCGTGCACCCGCTGGCCCGGCAGAAGCTGGACGGCGGCGCCGGCATCGTCGACGACCGCCTGGGCGAGGAGCGCTCGGCCAAGGAGCTGCTCGCCGAGCTCGACGGCATGGACACCGACGACCCGCAGTTCCTGCCCAAGCTCGAGCGGCTGCGCCTGGAGGTGCTCACCCACGCCCGCGCCGAGGAGCGCTACGAGTTCGAGCGGCTGCGCGGCGCGTTCGGCAAGAAGGAGCTGTCGGCGCTGATGAAGGTCGTGCAGGTCGCCGAGGCGACCGCGCCCACCCGACCGCATCCGGGCGTGGAGTCGGCCGCCAAGAACCTGGCGGCCGGGCCGCTGGCGGCGCTGATGGACCGCGTCCGCGACCTGGTGCGCCAGCTGAAGGGCTGACCGGGCGGCCGGGCCGGCGCCTTTACGTTGTAGATTCGCAATGGGCGGGCGCCCCCGGCGCGCGGAGCGGGAGCCGGTCATGACCCGCTGGGTCCTGCACGTCGACCTCGACCAGTTCATCGCCGCCGTGGAGGTCCTGCGCCGGCCGGAGCTGCGCGGGCGTCCGGTCGTGGTCGGCGGCGACGGCGATCCGACCGAGCGCGGCGTGGTCGCGACGGCGTCGTACGAGGCCCGCGCGCACGGCGTGCACTCCGGCCTGCCGCTGCGCACGGCGGCGCGGCGCTGCCCGGAGGCGGTGTTCCTGCCCGTCGACGCCGACGCCTACCGGGCCGTCTCGTCCCGGGTCATGGCGACGCTGCGCGGGTTCGACGCCGTGGTGGAGGTGCTCGGCTGGGACGAGGCGTTCCTGGCCGTCGCGGGCGACGACCCGGAGACGACGGCCCGCCGGATCCGGGCGCGGATCCGCGCGGCGACCGGCCTGGAGTGCACGGTGGGCATCGGGCGGAACAAGCTGCAGGCCAAGCTGGCGACCGGCCTGGGCAAGCCGACCGGCGTGTTCCGGCTCACCCACCGCAACTGGTTCGAGGTGCTCGGCGGCCGGCCGACCGACGCGCTGTGGGGCATCGGGGCCAAGACCGCCCGACGGCTGAGGGCGGCGGGCATCGCCACCGTCGGCGACCTGGCGGCGGCCGACCCGCGGGCCCTCGCCGAGCGCTTCGGCCCCGCGACCGGGCCGTGGCTGGTGCGGCTGGCCCAGGGGCGGGACCACTCCCCCGTGGACGGCGCACCGCGCGTCCCGCGCTCCCGCGGCCGGGAGACCACCTACCAGCGCGACCTGCGCGACTGGCGGGACGTCCGCCGCGAGGTGGCGAACCTGGCGCGGCAGGTCGCGGGCGAGGCCGCGGCCGAGCGGCGGCCCGCCGCACGCGTCGTGGTCAAGGTCCGCTACGCGCCGTTCGCCACCCGCACCCGCGGCCGGACGCTGGAGGCGCCGACGGCCGAGGCGGCCCGGATCGAGGAGGCCGCGCTCGCCGCCCTCGACCGGTTCACCGAACGGCGGCCGGTGCGCCTGCTGGGCGTCCGCGCCGAGTTCGCCCGCTGACCACCGCCCCGCCGGGGCGCCGCGGCGCCCCGGCGGGCGGTCAGACCTTGCGCCAGCGGGGGATCCAGGCGCCGTCCTCGACCTCGTAGTCGCCGAACAGCGCGGGCGCCTCGCGGCGCATCACCTCGCCGATGCGGTTGAACAGCAGCCGGATCTCCTCCTCGGCGCCGGGGGCGGTGCGGTTCTCGATCGTGTGCCGCAGGGTGCGGATGTTGGCCGTCCACACCAGTCCGGTGGCCACGCCCTCGGGGGCGAAGCGGCGCATGAACGAGGTCTTGTGCTTCTTCTCCGCGAACGGCACGCCCTCGTCGTCGAGGCGGAAGTGCCGGGCCATCCAGCCCTGGAACTCCTCCATCCGCTCCAGCAGCGCGGTGGCGCGCTTCATCAGCTCGTCGTCCCGGCGGGCCCACTCGGGGAACCAGAACGGGATGTCCTGCAGCCGCACGAAGCGCAGCGACTCCTGGGAGATGGCGACGCCGGGCCGGTGCCGGACGAGCTCGTGCGTCAGCACCCGGCTGACGTTGTGCAGGACGAAGCTGAAGCTGACGTGCTCCAGCACCGAGCCGTGCATGCTGCGCAGGATGTTCTCCAGGTAGGCCTGCTGGTCGGTGCGGATGCGGGTGACGTTGGGGTTCAGGCCCGGCTCCCAGGAGCGGTAGCACAGCCGCCCGGCGAACTCGGCGAGGTTCTGCGGGTCGTTCAGCTCGGCGTCGAGGTCGCCGCGGTCGAGCCGCTCCAGCCAGCTCTCCCCGCCGACGTCGCGCAGATAGCGGGCCACCTCGTCGTAGTCCAGCTCGGGCCGCGCGACGAGGTACACCTCGGGCTCGACGCTCTTCACGTGCACTTCCCCCTACCGGTCGTATCCTGCGCACCTAGCAAACCAGCTCCGCCCGGCGGCCGCGAACCGACGCGGGTGTCACGGGCCAATCAAGGTGACACTCCTGTCGGGGATGCAGCAGACTGGGACGGTCCGCAGGTGTGGGGAGGAACGTGATGCAGTCGGCGCTGACGGTGCGGGGCCCCCATCGCGAGCGGCCCGTCTCCTTCCTTGGCCCGCACGAGACGGCCGGGTGGCGGCTGAAGGTGTACGGGATCACCACCGACGGGGCGCGGCCCCCGGCCGGCCTGGTGGACGCGGCGCCGGCGCTGGCGCCCGAGGCCCTGCCCGCGCCCGCGGTGCTGCGCGGCGGGCCGGAGCCCGACCGCTACGGCCTGGGGTTCGCGGTGGTGCACCGGGCGGGCGACTTCTGCTTCGCGCTGTACGACTGGTGGGCCGGGGAGAACGAGCTCCACCAGCGGCTGCACTCCTCCCCGCTGGACGATCCGCGGGCCCTGCGGCCGCATCCCACGCCGGCGGTGTTCCGCGTGCGGGAGGGGGCGGTCCGCGACCACGAGCGCCGGGCGTGGCTGCGGCACGTGCTCGCCCGGCCGGACGGCCCCGACGCCGACGCCTACCTGGCCGACCGCTTCGAGGGAAGGGTGTGATGGCGGCCGAGCTGAAGGTGCTGGGCGCCTGCCCGCTGGACTGCCCGGACGGCTGCTCGTGGGTGGTCACGGTGCGCGACGGCGAGGCGGTCGGGCTGCGCGGCAACCCGGACCACCCCTACACCCGGGGCGCGCTGTGCACCAAGGTCAACCGGTGGCTGGAGCGGGCGGGCGACCCCCGGCGCATCCGGTACCCGCTGCGGCGGACGGGCCGCAAGGGCGAGGGCCGGTTCGAGCGGATCTCCTGGGACGAGGCCCTCGACGAGATCGCCGCGCGGCTGGACCGCATCGTCCGCGACCACGGCGGCGAGGCCGTCTGGCCGTACTGGGGCACCGGCACGCTCGGCTACGTCCAGGGCCTGGAAGGGGCGGCGGGCCGGCGGTTCTTCAACGTGCTGGGCGCCTCGGCGCACGACGCCGACATCTGCTCGGCGGCGGGCCTGTCCGGGCTGGAGTGCACGCTCGGCTCGCCGGGCGGCATGGACCCCGAGGACCTGGCGCACGCGCGGCTGATCCTGCTGTGGGGCACGAACCCGCTGACCAGCGGCCACCACGTGTGGAAGTTCGTCCAGGCGGCGCGGCGCGAGGGCGCGCACGTGGTCGCGATCGACCCGGTCGCGACCCGCACGGCGCGGCAGGCCGACGAGCATCTGGCGCCGCTGCCGGGCACCGACGCGGCGCTGGCGCTGGGGCTGCTCAACGTGGTCGTCGGGCTCGGCGCCCAGGACGAGGAGTACATCGCGCGGCACACGCTGGGCTGGGCGGAGTTCCGGGAGCGCATCCTGCGGTTCCCGCCGGAGCGGGCGGCGCGGATCACCGGGGTGCCGCGGGAGGCGATCGTCGCGCTGGGCGAGCGGATCGCGCGGACGCGTCCCACCGCGATCCGCGCCACGCAGGGGCTGCAGCGGCACGGCGGCGGCGCGGCGGCGCTGCGGACGCTGGCCTGCATCCCTGGCGTGACGGGCGACTGGGCGCGGCCGGGCGGCGGGCTGACGTTCTCCACCTCCGGCCACATCCGGCTGAACCGCGCCGCGCTGTACCGGGACGACCTGCGGCCCGGCCCGGTGCGGACGCTGTCGATGAGCCGGATCGGCCAGGGGCTGCTGGAGGCGGACGACCCGCCGGTGAAGGCGCTGTTCGTCATCGCCGCCAACCCGGCGGCCAGCGCCCCGCACCAGGGCAGGGTCCGCCGCGGGCTGGCCCGGGAGGACCTGTTCACGGTCGTGCTGGAGCAGTTCCCGACCGACACGACCGACTACGCCGACATCGTCCTGCCCGCCACGATGCAGCACGAGCACGCGGACCTGCACGAGGGCTACGGCCATCTGTACCTGGCGTGGAACGAGCCCGCCGTGGCGCCGCCGGGCGAATGCCTGCCGACCACCGAGACCTTCCGGCGGCTGGCGCGGCGGATGGGGCTGACCGAGCCGAGCCTGTACGACTCCGACGAGCGGCTGGCCGAGCAGGCCCTGTCGTCCGACGACCCCTGGCTGACGGGCGTCACCCTGGACCGGCTCCGCAAGGAGGGCTTCGTCCGCCTGGCCGTGCCGAAGCCGTTCCTGCCGTACGCCGAGCGGTTCCCGACGCCCTCGGGGCGGCTGGAGTTCCGGTCGCGGCGGGCCGAGGCGCTCGGGCTCGACCCCGTGGCCGGGTACACGCCGCCCGGCGAGGTGACCGACGCCGAGCGCGCGCGGCGCTTCCCGCTGGCGCTGGTGTCGGCGGCCTCGCACCACTCCCTCAACACCGTGTTCGGCGAGAACGCCGAGCTGCGGCGGCGGGCGGGCGGGCCGACCGTGCGGCTGCACCCCGACGACGCGGCGGCGCGCGGGCTGGCCTCGGGGCAGCGGGTGCGGGTGGCCAACGAGCGGGGGGCGTTCGAGGCGGTGCTGCAGGTCACCGACGAGGTGCGCCCGGGGGTGGCGGCGACGAGCAAGGGGCACTGGCCCAAGCTGTCGGGCGGGGCGAACGCCAACGCGGTGGTGGACGACCGCGCCACCGACCTCGGGGGCGGCCCGGTGTTCCACGACACCCGCGTGGAGGTCTCGGCGGTGTGACGCCCGCGCGCGGCCGGATGTTCCGGCCTGATCGGGTCGCAGACGGCTGCGGCAGGATGGAGGCATGCGCGCGTCCCGCCTGATCTCACTGGTGCTGCTGCTGCAGGCGCGGGAGTCGATGACGGCCGCCGAGCTGGCCCGCGAGCTGGAGGTGTCGGAGCGCACCGTCTACCGCGACATCGAGGCGCTGTCGGCGGCCGGGGTGCCGGTGTACGCCGAGCAGGGCAGGAACGGCGGCTACCGGCTGGTCGGCGGGTACCGCACGCGGCTGACCGGGCTGAGCCGGGAGGAGGCCGAGGCGCTGTTTCTGGCCGGGCTGCCCGGTCCGGCCGGCGACCTGGGCCTGGCCGACGCGGTCGCCGCCGCCCAGCTGAAGGTGCTGGCCGCGCTGCCGGCCGCGCTGCGCGACGCGCCGCTGCACGCGGGCCGGCGCTTCCACCTGGACGCCCCCGGCTGGTTCGGCGAGACCGGGCCGCCGCCGCTGCTGCGCGACCTGGCGCGGGCGGTGTGGCGGGACGAGGCCGTCGAGCTGCGGTACCGCCGCGGCCGCGAGGTCACCCGGAGGCTGCACCCGTACGGCCTGGTCCTGAAGAACGGCGTGTGGTACCTGGTCGCGCGGGTCGCGGACGCGCCGGGCCCGGGGCCGTACCGGACGTACCGCGTCGACCGCGTCGCGGCGGTGCGGGCCCTCGGTGAGACGTTCCCGCGGGACGCGGACTTCGACCTGGCCGGCCACTGGGCCGGGCAGGTGGAGCGGTTCCTGCGCTCGATGCTGGGCGAGGAGGCGACGGTGCGGCTGAGCCCGGCGGGCATGCGGCGGCTGCGGCACGCCGTCGAGCCGTACGCCGCGCGGCGGGCCGCCGAGCGGGCCGGGGAGCCCGACGAGCGGGGGTGGGTGACCACCACGCTGCCCGTCGAGTCCCCGGAGGTCGCCGAGACCGAGCTGCTCGCGCTCGGCCCGGAGGTCGAGGTCCTGGACCCGCCGGAGCTGCGCGAACGCATGGCCCGCAGCGCGGCCCGGCTGGCCGCCCTCTACCGGGGCCGGTGACGCCTGCCGGTAGCCGACAGGCGGCGTCGGGTTTTCGGCCGGGCGGGTCCGGTGGGCGGGAGCGCGGATCGGGGGCGCGGCGGGCGCGGGAGCCCGCGCGCACGCTGGACGGAGGGGGCGAACCCCCTCCGACCGCGGGGATAACGCAGCGGCACCCATGCCGGGAAGCTCGACATGCCCGTGCCGCACCGCCAGTATCTCGTCTCAGAACACGGTTCGGACAGGCCCCAGGGGCCTATTTTCACCGGGCCGATTAGCCCCCCGGGGCCATCCCAAAGGACTCCCCGGGGGCCGTCCCGGGCCGCGCGCCTCCGTACCGGACGCGGCTCAGCGCGGGGCGCGGCTCAGCGCGGGGCGCGGCGGCACAGGCGCAGCACGTTGGCGATGATGCGGTGGCCGGCCCGCCCCTGCGCGGTGAGGATCGACTCGGGGTGGAACTGCACCGCCCAGCGCCGCCGCTCCGGGTCCTCGATCGCCATGACCACGTCGCCGGTCAGCGCCGTGACCCGGAACCCCTTCACCCGCTCGGGCGTGCTGTGCAGGGAGTGGTAGCGGGCCGCGGTGAACTCGTCCGGGAGCCCCGCCAGCAGCTCGCCCCCGACCACCTTCACCGTCCCCGGCTTGCCGTGCGCGGGCTCGGGCAGCAGCGCCAGCTCGCCGCCCTGGTGCTCGACCATCGCCTGCAGGCCCAGGCACACGCCGAACGCCGGCAGCCCCCGCTCGTCCAGGGCGTCCAGCAGCGCGGCGGTGTCGAAGTCCTCGGGGCGGCCGGGGCCGGGCGACAGCACCACCAGGTCGGGGGCGTGCTCGTCCAGCAGCCGCGGCGGGAAGCCGTGCCGCAGCGTCACCACCTCGGCGCCCTGCTGGCGGAAGTAGTCGGCCAGGGTGTTGACGAACGAGTCCTCGTGGTCGACCAGCAGCACCTTCAGCCCCTCCCCGGCCCGCTCGGGCTCGGGTTCGGCGTCGGCCGCGGCGGCGGCCCGCGGGTCCTGGGAGGCGGCCAGCGCCTGCAGCAGCGCGCTCGCCTTCAGGTGCGTCTCCCGCTCCTCCTCCTCCGGGACCGAGTCGTACAGCAGGGTCGCGCCGGCCCGCACCGTGGCGACGCCGTCGCGGATCTGCGCGGTGCGCAGCGTCAGGCCGGTGTTCATCGACCCGTCGAAGCCGACGAACCCGACCGCGCCGCCGTACCAGCGGCGCGGCGCGTCCTCGTGGTCCTCGATGAACTGCATGGCCCACGTCTTGGGCGCCCCGGTGACCGTGACGGCCCACATGTGCGTGAGGAAGGCGTCGAAGGCGTCGAACCCGGGCCGCAGCCGCCCCTCGATGTGGTCGACGGTGTGGATCAGCCGCGAGTACAGCTCGATCTGCCGCCGGCCGAGCACCCGGACGCTGCCGGGCACGCAGACGCGCGACTTGTCGTTGCGGTCGACGTCGGTGCACATGGTCAGCTCGGACTCGTCCTTGGCCGACGCCAGGATGGTGCGGATCTGCTCGGCGTCCTCCAGCGGGTCCTGGCCGCGGCGGATCGTCCCGGCGATCGGGCAGGTCTCCACGCGGTCGCCGGTGACCCGCACGAACATCTCCGGGGACGCCCCCACCAGGTATTCGCCCTCGCCCAGGTTGAACATGAACTCGTAGGGCGCCGGGTTGGTCTCGCGCAGCCGCTCGAAGAACGCCGCGGGCGAGTGGCAGCGGCCGTGCATGGCGTGCCCGGGCGTCACCTCGAACAGGTCGCCGCGGACGAACTTCTCCTTGGCCTCCCGCACCATCCGCGCGTACGCGCCGGGGACGGGCTGGGGCGGCAGTTCGGCGGGAGGGTCCGGGACGGGGGTGGGCGGGGTCAGCCGCGGCAGCCCGGCGGTGCCGCGGCCGTCGACCTCGAAGTCGTAGGACAGCCGGTGCTGGGTCTCCCGCTTGCGGTCCACGACGATCATCTCGTCGGCCAGGTGCAGGACGAGGTCGCGCTGGTCGGCGGGCCGCTGGTGGCGCAGCCGCAGCGGCTCGAACTGCAGCGACAGGTCGTAGCCGAACGCGCCCCACAGCCCGAGGTGCGGGTCGTCGCAGCGCAGCAGGCCGACGACGGCGCGCAGCGCGGTGAACACCGTGGGCTGGCGGCTGCGCTCCTCCTCGGTGAAGAACTCCTCGGTGGGCGGGACGAACACGGCGAACCGCCGGTCCCCCTCGTCGGCGGTCACGGTGCCGGTGCCGCGCAGCACGGCCGCCAGCGCCGGGAGCAGCACGCGGCCGCGGTCGTTGAGCGCGCGCGCCTCGACCTCGCGGCCGCGGGCGACGATCTCCACACAGGGGTCGATGTAGGCCATGTGCCAGCGGCTGTAGCGGCCGGGGTACTCCATGCCGGAGCTGAGCACGCCGCCGCGCCGCTCCCCCACCGCCGCGACGAGGGCGTTGAGCACATCGGACTTGCGTTCGGCCTCGACCGGCGTGGCCGTACGGGTCACCCGTACGCCCCCGGCCGTCACGAACCGACTGGTCTGCGCTTGCTGTGAGACGGTGTCCACCCGGGTGGCCCTTCGCGTGTCGGGCCCTCATCCGCGGAAGCGACGCGACGACCGCCGGATGAGGGCGGTCGCCTGGAAGTCAACGTCAACGAACCGGCGCCGCCTCAGCGGCGCCACCACCAGCGGCGGCTCGGGCACCCGCGCGCCGCCGCGGTGGCGGTGGACGGGTGACCGTGGCCGGATCGCATACCGCGAGCTTACCGGGCCGCCTCCCGCCCGGCCAACCGCTCCGGGCGCGCGCCGCGGATCGCGCGCGGCGTCTCACGGCCCGGTCCGCGGCGGCCCGCGCCGTCAG
>NZ_BAABDO010000133.1:0-17119 GCF_039539665.1 Actinomadura keratinilytica | reverse complement strand
CTGCCGGCCGCGCAGCGCCGCGGCGACCCGCCGGTAGGACGCGGCGGCCCGCGGCCGCCGCCGCACCGCGGTCAGCGCCTCGCCCAGCCGCCGCCAGCGCCGCCGCCGCATCGTCTCGGCCCGCCATTCGGCCTGCTCGGCGCGGTGCGCCTGTTCGGCGGTGCGCTCGCGCGCGTCGCCGATGTCCCGGACGGCCTCGGCCAGCCGCCGCCTGAGCAGCTCGACGTGCCGGTCGCGGCCGCGTCTCTCCTGCTCGGCCTCGTCCAGCCGCGCCCGCAGGGCCGCGTTCTCGGCGGCCAGCCGGTCGGCGCGTGCCCGCTGCGCGGCGGCGTCGTCGGCGGGCCTGCCGGTCTGCGTCACGGGCCTCTCCCGGGTGAACGTCGCTGGGGTCGGCCTGCCACGCTAGGCGGCCTGCAGCGTTCCAGCGGGCGATGTCACCGGGTGTTCGCCGAACGTTCGGCGGGCGGAGGCGTTCAGCGGCGGTGCTGAGCGGTGGCGGTCAGAACGTGTACGGCAGCCGCTTGATGCCGTTGATGAAGCTGGACTCAAGCCGGTCGGGCTCGCCGTCGGCGCGGATGCCGGGCATGCTGCGCAGCAGCTCGCGGAACATCACGGTGATCTCCCGCCGGGCCAGGTGCGCGCCCAGGCAGAAGTGCGGGCCGGGGCCGCCGAACCCCACGTGCGGGTTGGGGTCGCGCAGGATGTCGAAGCGCTCGGGGTCGGTGAAGACGGTCTCGTCCCGGTTGGCCGACCAGTAGTAGAGCAGCAGCTTGTCGCCCTCCTTGATCTCGTGGTCCAGGAGGGTGGTGTCGCGGGTGGCGGTGCGCCGCATCCAGATGACCGGCGACACGTACCGGACGATCTCCTCGACGGCGCCGGCGATGCGCCCCTCGAAGTCCTCGACGAGCAGGGCGCGCTGGTCGGGGTGCCGGGTGAACAGGTCCAGGCCGTGCGCGATGGCGTTGCGGGTGGTCTCGTTGCCCGCCACCACGAGCAGGATGAAGAACGAGCCCAGCTCCTGGTCGGTGAGCGACTCCCCGTCGATGTTGGCGTTGACCAGCGCGGAGGTGAGGTCGTCGGTGGGCTCGGCGCGGCGGTGCCGGGCCAGCCCCTCCACCAGGTCCTTGAGCGTCTGCCCCGCCTCCATCAGCGCCAGCGCGGCCTGCTCGAAGTCGCCGGCGGGCAGGAACTCCGGGTCGTTGCCGGCGAGGATCACGTTGGTGGCGTCCAGGACGGTGCGGTGGTGGTCGGGCGAGATGCCCATCATGTCGCAGATGATGCGCAGCGGGAGCCGGGCGGCGATGTCGGCCACGAAGTCGCCGGTGCCCTCGCCGGCCTTCACCCGCGCGGTCAGGTCGGCGGCGACCTGCTGCACCTTGTCCTCGAAACGCTGGATCATGCGCGGGGAGAAGGCGCGGGAGACGATGCGGCGGATCTTGGCGTGCCGCGGATCGTCCATGTTGATCATGGAGCCGAAGTACTCGTTCAGGTCGCCCGGCATGTCGGGGATGCTGATGGCGCCGCGGCCGGAGCAGAAGTCCTGGGGACGCCGGGACGCCTCCTGCACCTCGGCGTGCCGGGTGAGGGCGTAGTAGCCCGGCCCCTGCGGGACGATCTTCACGTCCGGCTCCTCGAAGTGCACCAGGCGGGGCTCGCGGCGCAGCGCCTTGAACGCCTCGTTGCGGTGTTCCAGCGGACGCCGCCAGAAGTCCGGGTCCGTCAGGTTGATCTCGTCGACCTTGAGCATCGCGCCACCCAGGTTTCAGAACGTCATTCGGTTTACAAATAGCCTCGCAAAGTAAACCGGTGGCACGGGAGTCCCGCCGGTGTGACAAGCGTCACACTCGCCCTAGGCGGTGGTGATCCAGTCCAGGATGAGCCGGTTGACCTCGGCGGGACGTTCCAGGTGCAGGAAGTGGCCCGTGCCGGGGACGAGTTCGGCGCGCGAGCCGGGCGGCAGGTGGGCCAGCACGGCCGAGAGGTCCCCGTCCGGTGCGAACGCGTCCGCGCCCACGCAGCCGTCGTCGGCGCCGTGCAGGTAGAGCACCGGCCGCTCGGCAGGTGCGGACACCGCCTCCTGCTGCCCCGCGTACCGGTCGACGTGGCGCCGCGGGTCGAACATGGCCCGGTAGTAGCCGAGGGCGGCGGCGAGGTTGGCGGGTTCGGCGAGGCAGTCCATGACGCGCGCGACGTCGTCCGCGGCGTCGTAGCCGGGCGACCAGTCGCGCCACAGCCCGGCGACGAACTCGGCGTCCACCGCGGCCTCGGCCAGCGGCGTCTGGAACAGGAACATGTAGAACGACCGCTTGAGCTGCTCGTACCGGGCGAACGCGGTCACCATCGACGCCATCGGCGGCACCGCGAGCGTCACGGCGCGGCGCCACCGCCCGGGCGCATGGGCGACGGCGCCGTAGGCGGCGAACGCGCCCCAGTCGTGCCCGATGAGCACCGCGTCGGAGCCGCCGCCGAACGCCTCGTGCAGCGCCACGGCGTCGGCGACGAGCGCGCCGGCCTGGTACGCACCGTCGTCCGGCACCGCCGTGGGCGCGTAGCCGCGCATGAACGGGGCGACGGCGTGGTAGCCGGCGTCGGCCAGCTCGGGCAGCAGGTGCCGCCACGTGTGGGCCGAGTCGGGGAAGCCGTGCAGGCACAGCGCGAGCGGCCCGCCGTCCGCGCCGGCCTCCAGAAAGCCGAACTCCAACCCGTTGGCCTCGACGGTCCCCGTGCGCACGTCGCCCACCTCGGCTCCCTCCTCGGTCCACCGAGCGCGACGTTACCCCGGAGGCTCACCGGCGCCCAGACCGCAGCGTGCGCCGCTACCGGCCCGGCGTTCGGCTCCGCCGAGGGCCTGACCGGGGCCGCTCGCACCGAGCAGTCGTCAGGCGGCACGGGAAGCGGGCTTGCGCGGGGCACGCCCGCGGAAACCCGCTCCTCTCGCCGTTACAGCGGCCTCGTGACGACCGCCCTGAGCGCGTGCGGGTCACGCGTCCCAGTCGGGACGCAGCGGCATGTGCGCGTTGCCCTTGGAGTCGAGCTTCACGCCCAGCGTCTGGTGCAGCTGGATCCAGTTGCGCTCGAAACCGATGATGCAGCCGGCCATGTACACCCGCCACACCCGGGCGGTGCCCTCGCCGACCTCGGCGACGGCCTCGTCCCAGTGCGCGTCCAGGTTGCGGCACCAGTCCGCGAGGGTGCGGGCGTAGTGCTCGCGCAGGTTCTCCTGGTGCCGGATCTCGAAGCCCGCGTCGTTCATCTTCGACTGCACGTACCCCGGGCCCTCGAGCTCGCCGTCGGGGAACACGTACCGGTTGATGAAGCCGCCCGGCTTCATCGCCGGCGCCAGATTGTCGGGCCGGGTGATGGTGTGGTTCAGCATCCGGCCGCCCGGCACGAGCTTGTCGTACAGGAAGGAGAAGTACGACGGCAGGTTGGCCTTGCCGATGTGCTCGGTCAGGCCGATCGAGCTGACCGCGTCGAACCCGGTCTCCTCCACGTCCCGGTAGTCCAGGTGCCGCACCTCGGCCAGGTCCGACAGGCCGCGGTCGGCGATGGCCTTCTGCGCCCACTCCGCCTGCTGCTTGGACAGGGTGACGCCCAGCGCCTTCACCCCGTACTCCTTGGCGGCGTGCATCACCATGCCGCCCCAGCCGCAGCCCACGTCCAGCAGCCGCATGCCCGGCCGCAGGCCGAGCTTCTTGGCGACCAGGTCGTGCTTGTAGTACTGCGCCTCCTCCAGGGTGGCGTCCTCCCGGGGGAAGCACGCGCACGTGTAGGCCATCGACGGCCCCAGCACCCACTCGTAGAAGGTGTTGGACACGTCGTAGTGATGCGAGATGGCCTTGGCGTCGCGGCGCTTGGAGTGGCGCAGCCAGGACGGAACCCGGCTGAACGGCGCCTCCTGGGGCGGCGGCGGCAGACGCCGGCTGACCGCCGCGCGCAGCAGCGGGTTGCGCACCACCTCGGCGAGGATCCTGGCCTTGTCCCCCCACGACACGTCACCCAGCGCCTGCTGCATCGTCGACAGCGCGGTGTACATGTCGCCATGGACGTCGAGGTGTCCGCTGACGTACGCCCGGGCGAGCCCGAGAGAACCCGGCGAGTGCACCAGGTAGGACACCGCGTACGGGGAACGCACCTCCAACCGGATGTCGGCACCCGGACTACCCGACCGCGACCCGTCGTAGGCGACGAACTCCACTGGCGCGTCAGGCCCGACGAGCTCCTCGAAGACCCTGGCCAGCGTCATGTTCTTCCTCCTGTCTCTCCGCCCCGAGCCGGGCCGTGCCCCGGCCCCCGCCGGGGCATCCCCCCGGTGGCGCGGCTCAGCGCCCGCGCACACACTTGTCGTAGAGGTCCAGCAGGCGCTTGTCGGGGTCGTACGTCTCCTTGAGCCGCCGGTAGGTCTCCCCGTCGTAGTGCCGCCAGAACTCGTCACGGCTGTAAAAAGCAGTCGAGTAGAGGGACTTATGCCCCTCAAGTGCGGCGACCTTACGTTCGATGAGCCGGTTGTGGTACTCGGGGATCTTCCCCGGAGGCAGCCTGACGGTCCCCCAGAAACCGACGTTGACGTAGGTGCGGCCCGGCTCCAGCGGGTAGAGCGGCCAGCGGTCGCGCGCGCGCAGCGGGCACAGCCACACCGGGCTCATGCCCACCTTGTCGTGGAAGAAGTCGAGGAACTCCGGCAGCCGCTCCACCGGAACCTCGATGTCCTGGATGACGTCCTCGCGGGGGCGCTGCCCCCGCCACCGGTCGATCCGGGCGACGACATGGAACCGCCGGTCGTAGGCCACCAGCTTGCGGTACACGTCCGACCGCTTGGCCTTGTCCGGCCACAGCCGGCGCACCAGCGGATGCTGCACGCCGAACGCCCGAGAGCACCAGAACCAGTCGGTGTCCCAGCGCCAGATGTAGTCGCGCACCGTCAGGAAGTCGACCGACCGCTGCTGGATGGACCGGTAGTAGATCTTCTGGCCGGTGTAGTCGGAGGTGTAGGGCGCGCGGTCGGTGAACGTCCCGACCGTCAGGTACGCCTCGCCCGGCCCGAACACCGTGCCGTCGAGGAAGTCGACCGGCTCGCCCTCGTACTCCCCCGCCTCGCACAGCTCGGCGATCGCCGTCGCGCACGCCTCCGCCGACCCGTACCGCAGGTGGCGCAGCCGCACGTACGGCTTGACGGGCATCAGCTCGATCTTCAGCCGCAGCGTGTAGCCGAGCGTCCCGTAGGAGTTGGGGAACCCGTAGAACAGGTCGGCGTGCTCGTCGCGGGTGGCGGTGACGACCTGGCCGTCCCCGGTCAGCACCTGCATCTCCAGCACCGCCTCGTGCGGCAGGCCGAGCCGGAAGGACGTCGACTCGATGCCGAGGCCGGTCACCGCGCCGCCGAGCGTGATGGTCTTCAACTGCGGCACCACCGTGGGCATCAGCCCGTACGGCAGGGTCGCGTCCACCAGGTCCTCATAGGTGGTCATGCCCTGCACGTCGGCGGTGCGCGCCTCCGGGTCGACGTTCAGCACCTTGTCGAACCCCGACACGTCCAGCCCGGGCGCGTCCGACGGGTCCCGCCAGCGGAACAGGTTCGACGTCTTCTTCGCCAGCCGCACCGGCGTCCCCGGCGGGATGGCGGCGTACGACCGGCGCAGCGCGTCCACCGCGCGCTGGTGATCGTCTCTGATCGCTAGCTCGGTCATCGGTCCTCCCCCACGTACACACAAGTAAATCGATCATCCCATGTATCGTCCACATATCCATGGGGTTAGCGTCGTCACAAGCGGTGAGGACCGGAGGGGAAAGATCTACGACCGCATCACGAACGGCTGCGCGCCCGCATCGACGGCCGTGTGAACGTCTCGCCCAAGGGCTGCGCCGACACCTTCGCCGTGCTCGACGACCGCACCGTCGGCCGCCTCGACCTGACCGGCTCGGGCGCGGAGACCGCCGCACAGCGAACGGCCGTATCGCGTCCTGTTCTGCTCGTTCGGGCGCCCCCGGCGTGCTGCGGCCGCACGGCACCGGACGCGTCGCTCCCCTGGCTCCCCGCAGTGGCCGGATCTGGCCCGCCGCTTCCCCGTTGACACTCCGGGCAGCCCGCGGTCACCGTCGCCGCCGTCGACAGGATGCGGGTTCGGCGTCCCCCACAGGCAACCGGCCGGCGACCGCGACATGCTCAAGGACCGGGCGGCGCGCAAGCCCGAGAAGGAGCGCCTACCGGGCCGGGAAGAACGCCACGAGCACCGACGAACCGCCCGCCCTGGACGGGATCACTTGACGGGCCGCAGGATCCACGGGTGGCGGAACGGCCGCCCCACCAGCGCGTGCACGGCCGCGACGCCCGCCACCATCCAGGTGACCGTGTAGAGCAGCGCCCCGAGCCCGAACGTCAGGACCGTCACCGCCAGCACGGTCAGCTGGAAGTTCACCGCCTCGGCCGCGTGCCGCCGCACGTACTGCGACTTCTTGCCGTACACCAGCATCAGCACCAGCGGGGCCACGAACAGCGTCAGGTACCCGCTGAAATGCGCGAGCGCGGCCACCAGCCGCTCCTCGCCCGTCGGCTCCCCCTCCGCCGCCGGCAGCGCCGGCCCCGCGGTCAGGTCGCGCGTCACCGCCGCCAGATCGCCCCGGGTCTTGGCCGTCATGGCCAGGTGCATGCGCATGTCGAGCTCGGCGTGCTCCAGGCGCCCTTCGGCGTAGGCGTCCTGCAGGTGCGCGATGACCTGCTCCCGCTCCGCGTCCGACACCCGCAGGTTCCCGGTGGCGAAAGTGCTGTCCATACCCTTCATCGTCGGCGCCCCGCCGCCCGCCCGGAATCGGGGACAGCCCTGAGCCGCCCCTGATTCGCTCCCCGAGAAGGACGGGTGTCACCTCGAGTCGGCCCCCTCGGGCGTCACGGGCTCCAGCTCGGTGTACTCCTTGCCGGGCGTCATCCGCTTCCCGAACAGCTGGGACACCGTCACGAACGTGTACCCCCCGGCCCGGAGCCGCTCGATGATGCGCGGCACGGCCCGCACCGTCGTCGGATGGATGTCGTGCATCAGCACGATCATCCCCGGCCGCACCCCTTTGAGCACCCGCCGCTCGACCGCCCCGGTGTCGCGCACCTGCCAGTCGAGCGGATCGACGGCCCACAGCACCTGCGCCAGCTTGAGCCGCTTGGCGACGCCGGCGACCGTGGTGTCCGTGGACCCGTAGGGCGGACGCATCAGCAGGGGCGTCACCCCGCTGGCCTTGCGGATCGCGTCCTGCGTGCGCGCCAGCTCGCTCTCCACCTTCGCGCCGGAGGCGCGCCCCAGGTCGGTGTGCGACCAGCTGTGGTTGGCCAGCTCGTGCCCCTCGGCGGCCTCCCGCCGCACCAGGTCCGGATATGTGGCGGCGTTCCTGCCGATGAGGAAGAACGTCACCTTGACGTGCTGCCGGGCCAGGATGTCCAGCAGCTCGCCGGTACCGGGCATCGGCCCGTCGTCGAACGTCAACGCCACGCACTTGGCCCGCGCGCAGTCCACCGGGGGCGGCTTCGGTGTGGGAGTGGGGGTGGGCGTGGGCTTCGGCGCTGGAACCGCGACGGGTGCGGACGGCTCCGTGCCCGCGGGGGCGAGCGTGCTGAGCCATCCGAACGACGCCAGCACGGCGACCGCCGCGGCCGACCTCCGGATCGCGGCCGTCCAGCGCCGACCGGTCACCGAACCCCCCACGTAAATGATCTTTCCCCCGGGCCAGCAGTGTAAGCCGCCGTCCCCGGACCACAGGCGGACATACGTGCCCGTGTCGGGAACCCGTTCGACGGGAGCGGCGTTATCGTCATACGCACATGCGTCCCGGAACCCCTCCGGGGCGGCACCGGACGACGGGGACGGCGATGAGGTTCCGCGACCGCTTCGGCATCCGCAAACACCGCGGCGCATCGGTCACCAGACTGGACCGCGAGGCCACCGACGCCGACATCGAGGCGCTCATCGCGTTCGCGCGCAGCCGCCAGGGCGTGGAGTTCTACGTGGAGCCCGAGACGTTCGCCACCGACACCACCGCGGTCGCCGTCGCCCACGACGGCGAGTGGACCCGCCGCCGCGTCGGCTCCCCCAAGGTGATCGCCAAGGTGGCCCGCGACCTCAAGCTCCCCGTCTACGACGTCCAGGTCGTCGGCTACCCCAACCGCATGCGCGCCTGGAACGAGCGCAACCGCGACCGCCGCATAGACCCGGGCACCCCCGGCGAGGCCGTCTCCTGACCCGCCGGCCCGCACGCCATGGCGTGAGCCGCCCAGCACGCCCGATGTCAACACGACCAGGACGGCAAGGCCGAGCGGACCGCTGCTGACGAAGGCCGATCAGCAGCGGACAGCACCCGGGTACGCAGCCGCAGCACGATCACCCTCTGGCCACCGCCTTCCAGCACCCCGCCGCCCGATACCGGCATCACCGAACCGGCCCGCCCCGCCCTGCCGACGGACCCGTCCCGCAGCACGGCGAGCCGGTCGAACACCCAGGTATTCGGGTGGCGCATCACCAGCGGACGCCGACCCGCATGAAGGTCCCCCACGCCCACCCATGCGACTCTTTCCGCTCGGCCGACCACCAAAAACGCCATTAACCCATCGTGACGATGCGATCACTGCTAGTTTGCACGCGTGCCGACATCCGATCACGAGCTGCCGCTGGAGATGGTGCGCAACCGGCCGCAGCTTGTTCCCGAACTCCTGCGCAGCGTCTTCGGCCTCGATGTGCCCGGCGACGTCCAGGCCACCCTGACGTCGGAGTCCTATGCCGACGTCCACCCGGCCGAACTGCGCTGCGACGCGACCGTCCTGCTGGACGATCCGAACGCGCCCACTCTCGGTGTCGTGGTGGAGTCGCAGCTGCGGGCCCGGGAGGAGAAGACCTTCAGCTGGCCCGCCTACCTGGCCCTGCTGCGCCTGCGCCGCAGATGCCCGGTGACGCTGATGGTGTTCTGCCCCGACCAGGCCACCGCACGAAACTGCGCCGTCCCGATCGACATGGGGCATCCCGGGTGGGTGCTCAAGCCCCTGACCGTCTATCCCGGGCTCCTGCCTCCCATCACCGACCCGGCCACGGCGTGCCGACTCCCCGAACTCGCCGTGCTCAGCGCCCCCGCCCATGCCGACGGTCCGCACGCGAAGGCCGTCGTCAGCAGCCTTTCCGCCGCTCTCGACGTCCTCACCGGCGATACCGGTGCGTTGTACCATGACTACGTGGTGTCGCGGTTCTCTGACGCCGCCCGCAAGCTCCTGGAGGAGACTGTGAAACTCGACAACTACGAGTGGAAGTCGGAGTTCGCCATCACCCACCGCGCCCAAGGCCGCGCCGAGGGCCTCGCCGAAGGCCGCGCCGAGGGCCTCGCCGAAGGCCGGGTGGAAGGCCAGGCCGAAGGCGAAGCCAAGTCGATCCTCCTCATCCTGCAGGCCCGCGGCATCACGGTTCCGGACGACATCCGCAACCGCATCACCAACTGCACCGACCTCGACCAACTCGACCACTGGGTCCAACGCGCCGCCACCATCAACACCGCCGAAGAACTCCTCGCTTGACCGATACCCCCCCCGCACCTCGCGGGGGGTATCCCCCAGGCAGCTGGCGGCGATACGCCCTCCAGTGCACAGAGCGATCCCCAGAGCCGCACGAGTCGCGATGACGCATGCTCCGCCCCCCACAGGCCCCCGAAGGTGACCGTGAAGCTCGACGACTACGAGTGGAAGTCGGAGTTCGCCATCACCCACCGCGCCCAAGGCCGCGCCGAGGGCCGCGCCGAAGGCCGGGTGGAAGGCCAAGCCGAAGGCGAAGCCAAGTCGATCCTCCTCATCCTGCAGGCCCGCGGCATCACCGTCCCGGACGACATCCGCAACCGCATCACCAACTGCACCGACCTCGACCAACTCGACCACTGGGTCCAACGCGCCGCCACCATCAACACCGCCGAAGAACTCCTCGGCTGACCGCCCTGCAGCACCGGTTCGCCTTCGACAGCCCACTGGCGAAGGCGGGTGTGTGAGTTCCCCCCACGGGCCATGGCTTGCAGGAACGTGCCCTCAGGCCCGGAGTGGATTCTGAACATGATTCCACTCGGCACCCGCTGGTCATCCGGGCGTGAGCGTCACGACGCCACGCCCTCTGACCTGCATCAACACGTACACCACCCTCCGTGGACGCAACCCCCGTTTTCCTGCCTGGGCAGCAATGGCTCCTGCACAGCCCGCCCGGCATCCACGATGCGCCGGCATCACGTGATCGTCAGGCACCGGCCCCTGTGAACGGGACGGCCCAGGCATCAGGTTGCGTGGCTCATGTGCGGTCGCGTGCTTGTGGCGCGTGCAGGCCGGGAGCTGCGACACGGGAGGATTCGAACCGCGTTCGACATTCAGTTCGTCGGCGGTGGAACGACGAACCGTTGCCGAGGCGCTTGTCATCGGTCAGCGGCGGACGCCGCGGTGGCCGCGCCGTTGGAAAGCGGCGACGGCGGCGACACCGATGACGGCCAGACCGATCTGGAAGACCAATTCGATCCAGTCGACGCCCGCCGTGGTGGCCACACCGACGCCACGGGCGATCGCGGTGCCTATTAGAGCGGCCACGATGCCCACGATGATGGTCAGCAGGATGCCGATGGGCTGCTTGCCGGACAGCAGGAGTCGAGCGAGCGCACCGATGATGGCGCCGATCACAATGGCCGTGATGATTCCGGTGACGGTCACTGTCCGCCTCCTTCAGCGGGGATCATTGCTTCCTCTATGCCCTGCTCTGTCGCTTTACACATGGGCGGCCCGGAACGGCGCGCTGCAGCTTCGGTTCTGGTCTTCGCTCAGAAGCTTTCCGCCGGGCGTGCGAGTGAGTGGCTACGCATGTTTCGAGCCGCCACGTGGCCGGGCGTGTGCCGACTAACGATCAGGGGGTGCGCCCCTGGCGGCGGAGAGAGGGGCGGCTCGCCGAAAGCGGGGCGATCACCGGCAGGGGTCGGGGGTGTCGAGGTCGCCGTAGGCTCTGGCCAGTTCTTCGGGGGTCATGCCCAGGCGGGCCTTGGCGGGTGGGATGCCCGCGGCGATGACGTCGCGGAGCAGAGCGGCCATGGAATAGTCGGGGTCGGCACGGGCGGCGCGGTCGAGGGCGACGTTCGCCAGGCCGCCGTCGCCGATGATGAAGGCGGCGTAGGCCAGCAGGCAGGCGGGGCCGGGCGCGTAGGGTTCCTCGACGCGGCGCAGCACGTACCGCCAGAAGTCGATGTCGGCTCGCGGGGAGTCCTCGTCGATGCGGACCCATGCCTCGTCGCGGACGCGCACATTGGTCAGCAGGACACCGAGCCAGGCGACGTCGTCGTCGGTGGGCGGGGTGTCACGGGACGGCAGGTCGCCGATCAGGGCGACGCCCTCTTCGGCCATGCGGGAGCGGATGCGGGCGGGAGACAGCCCCTCGCGGGCCCAGGCGAGGAAGCGGCGTTCGGCGCGTTCGGTGGCCTGGCGCATCGCGGTGCGGACGGGGCCGTCCAGCGGGGCGACCGAGCGGGCGAGTTCCTCCCGGTCCGGAAGGGCGACGTGGCCGGCGAGGGTGGCCTGGGCGGCGACCGCGCTGGCGGCGATGTCGTAGGGGCGGCCTTCGGGCGGGCAGCAGCCGGGGTCGACGCAGGTCATGGACCACCAGCGCCCCTCGGCGACGCGCAGCGCCTCGACGACCGCCACGCCCTCGGCGGTGAGCGTCTCCCAGACGTCGGCGACCGCGGCGGCGACCGGATCGGCGGGGCCGTAGCCGAGCACCAGGGCGCGGCGGAACTCGTTGCGGGCCAGGACGTGGGCGGTGCGTTCGCAGCCCGCCCTGCCGGCCGGTAGATCCAGCCGCAGGGCGCAGGTGTTGTGCGGGCCGTCGAAGCCGACCACCACGAGGCTGTCGGCGGGGTGGAATCCGAGCAGGTAGGGAACGGCGGCGATGGCGTCCTGGGGCGACCGGATGACCAGCGGCCCCATCGTCGTGTTCGTCATGCCACGAGGTTCGCAGTCCGCGCACTCCTCGCGACAGACCCCTTACGGATTGTGGATAACTCCGCGCGTCAGGCGTCGAGCACCTGGTGTTCGCGCTGGACGACCGGCGGCAGCGTGGACCACGGGAAGTTGATCCAGCGGTCGGTCCGGCGCCACACGTACTCGCACCGGACCATGGTGCGGGGCTTTTCGTAGATCACGGCGCAGCGGACGTCGGCCACGTGGTCGGCGCAGAAGTCCCGGACCAGCTTGAGGGTGGCGCCGGTGTCGGCGACGTCGTCGGCGACCAGCACGCGGGCGCCCGACAGGTCGACGGCGTTGGGCACCGGCGGCAGCATCACCGGCATGTCGAGGCGCTGGTCGACGCCGGTGTAGAACTCCACGTTCATGACGTGCAGGTTCTTGACGTCCAGCGCGTAACCGAGGGACCCCGCGACGAACAAGCCGCCCCGGGCGATGGACAGGATGAGGTCGGGCCGGTAGCCGCTGTCGGCGACCGCCTGCGCCAGCTCACGGCTCGCCTGTCCGAACAACTCCCAGGTCAGGACTTCTCTTTCCGCAGACACGCCCCCTATCTTGGCCGATCCCGGGGGCTGCTCGCGCACCCGGGTGCGTTGGCCGTCCCGCTCCCGAGGAGTCGCCGGGAACGGTAGCGTTGGGCGACGTGCCTGCCCCTGATCTGCTGTCCGACACCGTCGATGACGCTTCGCCACCGGACGTCCCCACCCTTCTCGCCGCGGCCGTGGCGGCCGTCGGCGGGGCGGAGCGGCCCGGGCAGGTGCGGATGGCCGAGGCGGTGTGGAAGGCCATCGCCTCCGGGGAGCACCTGGCGGCGCAGGCGGGCACCGGTACCGGCAAGTCGCTGGCCTACCTGGTTCCGGCGATCCGGCACGCGGTCGCCGAGGACGCGACGGTGGTGGTGTCCACGGCGACGATCGCGCTGCAGCGCCAGCTCGTCGACCGGGACCTGCCGCGGCTGGCGGAGGCGCTGACGCCGCTGCTGGGCGTGGAGCCCAGGTTCGCGATCCTCAAGGGGCGGCGCAACTACCTGTGCCTGAACCGGGTGCAGACCGGCGCGCCCGAGGAGCCGGAGGACGAGGGGCTGTTCGACCCGCAGCAGCTGTCGGCGCTGGGCCGCCAGGTCAAGCGGCTGAACGAGTGGGCGGACGAGACGGCGACCGGTGACCGCGACGAGCTGGTTCCGGGCGTGAGCGAGCAGGCGTGGCGGCAGGTGTCGGTGACCGCGCGCGAGTGCCTGGGGGCGCAGCGCTGCCCGCAGGGCACCGAGTGCTTCGCCGAGCGGGCGCGGGCCGAGGCGGGCGAGGCGCACATCGTGGTGACCAACCACGCGCTGCTGGCGATCGACGCGCTGGAGGACTTCCAGGTCCTGCCCGAGCACGACGTGGTGATCGTCGACGAGGCGCACGAGCTGGTGGACCGGGTCACCTCCGTGGCCACCGACGATCTGAGCGCGGCGGCCGTCGATGTCGCCGCGCGGCGCTGCGGCCGGCTGGTCGAGGACGGCATCGCCGACCGGCTCAAGGAGGCGGGCGAGGGGCTCGGCCTGCTGTTGGAGGAGATGCCGCCGGGCCGCATGGACGTCCTGTCCCCGGCGTTGGGCAACGCGCTGGCCGCGGTACGGGACGCCGCGCACGCCTGCCTTACGGCGCTGGGCCCCGAGCGCAAGGAGAACGACCCCGGGGACATGGCGGCGCGCAAGGCCGCGCGTTCGTCCCTGGAGGATGTGCACGACACCGCCGTACGGCTGCTGGACGCGTTCACCCCTGAGATCGCGGCGCGGTCCGATGTGGTGTGGCTGGACAAGCCGTTCGTGGCGGAGGGGCGGCCCCGGCGTCCGCCCGCGCTGCACGTGGCGCCGATCGGGGTGGGCGGGCTGCTGCGTTCCACGCTGTTCGACCGGCGCACCGCGATCCTGACGTCGGCGACGCTCACGCTGGGCGGTTCGTTCGAGCCGCTGGCCCGGCAGTGGGGGCTGCCTCCGCTCGACGGCGAGCGCGGGGACGCGTCCGGCCCGGTCGGCGGCGACGGCGCGCAGAGCGGCGACGCCAAGTGCGCCGGGGCCGAGCAGGACGACGGCAAGGTGGCCTGGTCCGGGCTGGACGCGGGCTCGCCGTTCGACCACGCCAGGTCCGGGATCCTCTACGTGGCGCGTCACCTGCCCCAGCCGGGGCGCGACGGGCTGACCGACGCGTACCTGACGGAGATCACCGAGTTGATCGAGGCGGCGGGCGGGCGGACGCTCGGGCTGTTCTCGTCCATGCGGGCCGCCCGGCAGGCCGCCGACGAGCTGCGGGACCACCTGTCGCATCCGCTGCTGTGCCAGGGCGACGACGCCACGTCCCTGCTGGTCAAGCGGTTCGCCGAGGACGAGCGGACCTGCCTGTTCGGCACCCTGTCGCTATGGCAGGGCGTGGACGTCCCCGGCCCCTCCCTGCAACTGGTGATCATGGACCGGATCCCGTTCCCCCGGCCGGACGACCCGGTGGCTTCGGCGCGGCAGCGGGCGGTGGCGGCGCGGGGCGGCAACGGGTTCATGGCGGTGGCCGCCACGCATGCCGCGCTGCTGCTCGCGCAGGGCGCGGGCCGTCTGCTGCGGTCGATGGACGACCGCGGGGTGGTGGCGATCCTCGACCCGCGGCTGGCGACGGCCCGCTACGGGTCCTTCCTCAAGGCGTCGCTGCCGCCGTTCTGGCCCACGACCGATCCGGAGGTCGTCCGCAGCGCCCTGCGGCGCCTGGACGCCGCCGCGACCGGCGCCTGACCCGGTCGCGGCGGCACCGCGCGCCGTGCCGTCCGGGGGCCTGCGCAGAGTCAGCGGCGGGTCGTCTTGCGGCGGGTCTCCAGGAACTCGCCGATGCGGCCGACCGCCTCTTCCAGGTCGTCGGCGTACTGGAGGGTGACGACGCGGAAGTGGTCGGTGGCGGGCCAGTTGAACCCGGTGCCCTGGACGATGAGCAGGTGCTGCTGCTCCAGCAGGTCGAGGGCGAACCGCATGTCGTCCTCGATGGGGTACATCTGCGGGTCCAGGCGCGGGAACGCGTACACCGCGCCCTGCGGCCGGACGCAGGTGACCCCGGGCAGGTCGTTGAGCAGCTTCCAGGCGCGGTCGCGCTGCTCGCCGAGCCGCCCGGTCGGCAGCACCAGGTCGTCGATGCTCTGGTATCCGCCGAGCGCGGCCTGGATGGCGTGCTGCGCGGGCACGTTCGGGCACAGCCGCATGTTGGCCAGGATGTCCAGGCCCTCGATGTAGGACTCGGCGTGCCGCTTGGGCCCCGACAGCACCACCCAGCCGGAGCGGAAGCCCGCGACCCGGTAGTTCTTGGACAGGCCGCTGAACGTCAGGCACAGCAGGTCGGGTGCGAGCGAGGCGATCGAGATGTGCTCGGCCCCGTCGTAGAGGATCCGATCGTAGATCTCGTCGGCGAAGATCAGCAGATTGTGCCGCCGGGCGATCTCGACCAGGCGCTCGAGCACCTCGCGGGAGTAGACGGCGCCGGTCGGGTTGTTCGGATTGATGATCACCAGTGCCCGGGTCCGGTCGGTGATCTTCGCTTCGATGTCGTCGGGGTCGGGGTTCCACCCGGCGGCCTCGTCGCAGATGTAGTGGACGGGCGTGCCTCCGCACAGCGACACCGCCGCCGTCCACAGCGGGTAGTCGGGCGCGGGGATCAGCACCTGGTCGCCGTTGTCGAGCAGCGCCTGCAGGGTCATCACGATCAGTTCGGACACGCCGTTGCCGAGGTAGACGTCCTCCACGTCCAGCCCGGTGATGCCGTGCTGCTCCTCGTAGCGCTGCACCACGGCGCGGCGGGCGGGCAGGATGCCCTTGGAGTCGCTGTAGCCGTGCGCCTGGGGCAGGTTGCGGATCATGTCCTGCAGCAGTTCGGGCGGCGCCTCGAAGCCGAACGGGGCGGGATTGCCGATGTGCAGCTTCAGCACCCGGTGCCCCTGGGCCTCCAGCTCCTTGGCGCGCTTGAGCACCGGCCCCCGGATGTCATAGCAGACGTTGGCGAGCTTTCCCGACTGGTTGACCTGCATGGACACACTGTAGCGACGCCTGATCGGCGGTCCGCGCCCCGGCCCTGCCGTCAGCCGGACACCGCGTCCCGGATGGTGAGACGGGACGCGCGGCGCGCCGCGGGGAGCGCCGCCGCCGTGCAGGCCGCCGCGCCCGCCAGCGCGAGCGCCGCCAGCGGCACGGGCGGGACGGTGAACGGCCGCTCCTGCGCCCCGGTCAGCGCCCACCCGGCGAACAGCCCGAGTGCGGCACCGCCCGCCGTGCCGGACAGCGCGACGATCGCCGCCTCCCACCGCACCATCGCCCGGACCTGCGCCCGCGTCGCCCCCACGGCGCGCAGCAGCCCGATCTCGCGGGCGCGGTCGCGGACGCCCAGCGCCAGTGCGGCCGCGATCCCGGGCAGCGCGGCCGCGACCGCCAGGGCGAAGACCGCGTAGACGACGCCGAGGAAGGCGTCCACGTCGGCGGCGTGGGCGGCGGCGTATGCGGCGTGTTCCCGGACGGGCGGCGCGCCGTACGGGCGGGCCAGCGCGGCGATGGCGGACGCGGCGTCGTCCACCGCCGCCCCCGGCGCCGGCCGCACGAACACGACGCCGTCATGCCCCCACCGCGTGCGGACCTCCGCCACCGCCTCGACCTGCGGCAGCGCGGCGATCTCGGCGGCGAGCCGCGGGGCCGACCCGCCGGCGCCGCCGTCCACCACGAGCCCGCCGCGGAAGGAGCCCGCGACGCCGTCCTCCAGCGACGCGCGCAGCGATTCGGCGTGGACCGTCAGCAGGGTCGCCATGCCGATGCCGGCCATCAGCGCGGTCACGGTGCCGGCCGTGCGGCGCGGGCCGCGGGACGCGCCGCCGCGGGCGAGCACCCCCGGCGCCCGCCGCAGCCGAACCGCCGCGGCCCCCGCGAGCGCGGCGGCGGGCCGCGGCACCACCGGTCCGAGCAGCACCATGGCCCCCAGCAGCATGATCGCGCCCGCTCCCGCGATCGCCGGGGCCGCGGCCAGTCCTCCCCACACGACCCCGCCCGCGGCCGCCGCGCCGCCCGCCGCCCGGACCAGCACGCGGGCCTCCGAGACGCAAGTCGGAGGCCAAGCGGTCTTAGGAAGA
>NZ_BAABDO010000132.1:0-17181 GCF_039539665.1 Actinomadura keratinilytica | reverse complement strand
GTCGCCGACCCCCGCGTCGCCGGCGGCGTGGCCGCGGTGGCGCAGTGGGCCGCGCGGGTGCTGGCGCGCCGCGAGGAGCTGTCGCGGCGGGTGGCGGTGGTCCGCTCCGGTGCGCTGGTGCGGCCGCCCGCCGAGACCCCCGACGCGCACCTGCTGCCCGCGTTGCGCGGCCTGATCCTCGGCAATGTGCCGCACGATCCGACCCGGCAGCCCGCCTTGGTCACCGCCGTCGCCGCCGACGGCGCCTACCTGGCCGGCCGGGCCGACGAACAGGTGCGCTGGCTGAGCCGGCCCGCGCCCGCCGAGGACTGGACGGTGCTGCTCGGCCGCATCGCCGGCGACGCCTGGCGGCTGCTGGCCGCGCCGACCCACGACCAGGATCGCGCCGCCCTCGCCGGGCTGCTGCGCACCTGGGCCGAGCAGCCGTTCGCCCGGCCCGGCCGGTGGCGGATCGGCCGGGCCGCCGGCGCGCGGCTGCGGCCGCTGTGCGAGTCCGGGCGGGCCGTCGTGCCCGGATCGGCCGCCGACGCCCTCGACCCGGACCGCTCCTACCGCTTCGTCCAGCCAGCCGCCGCGCCGCCGCCAGCCGGCGCCGAGGTCGTCGAGACCGGCGCCGTCGCCCGCGACGACGCGTCCCGGCTGCGGCGCGTGCTGGACCTGCTGGACGAACGCGGCCCGCTGCCGCTCGACGAGGCGGCGGTCGAGGCGTTCCGCCGCCGCACCGGCGTGCGGCGCTCCATGGCCGCGCTGGCGCTGGCGGGACTGCCGAGGAAGGCCGACCTCGGCAGCGACCTGCTGTCGCGCGCCGAGGAGCACGAGAAGATGCTGCGCGCCAAGCCCTACCAGGCCACCAAGCAGGGCGTCGAGGAGGCCGAGGAGCTGTCCCGCGAGCTCGGCGTGGCCGGGCGGCTGCGGGTGCTGGCCGCCGCGGTGCCCGACGACCCCGCCGACCTGTGGGCCGACGGCGGCCTTGTCGCCGCCGCCGAGCGCATGGCCGCCGAGTGGATCCGGCTGCTGGGCGTCCGGCAGAGCGTCGACGAGGCCACGGCCGCGCAACTGGAGAAGGACCTGGGGCTGGGCGACCAGTGGGCCGCCGTCCTCGCCGACCCCGCGGGCTCGGAGGTGGCGGCCGCCGACCCCCGGTACGTCCTGGCGGCGTCCGGCCACGGCCGCATCGAGGCGCACGAACCGGACGAGGACGGCCGGATCACCTACCGCACCCGCAGGCAGGGCCGGCCGTACACGACGCTGGCCACCGTGCTGATCTGGGCGCTGACCCAGCGCCCGGTCGGCGACCCCGCGCTGGCCGGGGTGCCCGAACTGCACGACCGGCTGCGCGCCCGGCTCGACAACCCCGACCTGTTCCTGACGCTCGACCTGGTGTACGTGGGGGCGAGCCGGGAGGAGAAGCGGGAGCTGTTCGGCCCCCGCACCATCGCGGTCCGGCCCGCCGAGGACGCCAAGAACGACCGTGCGCGCGAGCCGCTGGCCTACGACGACGGCCTGCTCATCATCGACGGCCACACCGGCGTGCAATGGCCGCTCCTGCGGCCCGCCGGGTTCGCCGACCCGGCCGCGATGGAGCGCATCACCCGGCTGTGCGCCGACCGCGACCTGCCCGACCTGCTGCGGCAGGTCCGGCAGTACAAGGTGATGTACGACGACGGTTTGGCCCGCATGGTGGCCCGCGCCGCCGACACCCCGGTGCCGCCCGGCGGCTACGAGGCCAACCCGCTGCTGAGCGTCCCCGACCTGGTGGACGAGGCGGCCGAGGCGCTGCGGGCCAGCCGGGACGCGGCCGCCCTGTACCTGCAGCTGCTCACGCTGCCCCGGCCGACCGACCGCAACGTGCGCACCTGGAACGGCTGGACGGCGGCCCGGCACAAGGCCGCCCAGGCGGAGCTGGTGGAACGCGGGGCGGTCGTGCAGGAAAAGCGCCCGCGCGCCGGACGCAGCGTGTTCATCCCCGGCGGCTGGACCGTGCTGAAGGCCCCGCACCTGCCGCTGGAGACCTACAAGCTCGACCTGCACCTGGCCGCGGTGAACGACCGCAAGGAGGTCGTCGCGCCCGTCACGCGGCTCATGCCGCCCAAACCGCTGCACGAGATGTTCGCCGACGCCTGGCACGGCCGCTGACGCCCCGCCGGTCATCCGGGCGGCTCGTCCTCGGGCGCCCGGCCCTGGGCGGCACTTGACGCCGCCCAGGGCCGGCCCCGCCGACCAGGCACCGTTCGATCGCCGCGAACAGGACCACCACGGGCGCGCTCGCCATGAGCGATGCGGCGAACAGGTGGCGAACAGCGGCGTCCGGGCCGAGGAGCCGGGGCCGCCCCGCCCTCCGGTGAGCACTGCGCCGACTTTTCACGTGATGCCCGACCTCTCGTCGGGTCGTCCGTCCAAGACCGGCGTGCCCCGGTGGCAGCGTGGTTGCTCTTTGCGCGGCCCTTGCACTTCACGGACTCTTGACGATCCACGCCCCGTCCCTGGCACCCGGCGGGCGGGGCAGGTGCACTGTGACAAGGGGGCCGCTGGACATTTCCGCGACTTCATGCGCAGTATCACGCATGTACGCACAGTAGTCGTCCGTGCGGGGGGAGGGGCGACGCATGAGCGGGGCCGTGAGCCGCACCGAGGCCGAGACAGCCGGCCGGCCCGACAGTTGGCGGCGCGCCATCGAGCTCGCCCGGCGGGCGGACGGCCCGGCCCGCGCGTGGCTGCTGCGGCCCGGCGAGCGCGTCGCCGTCGCCGGGTGCGGCACGTCGTGGTTCATGGCGCAGTCGTACGCGGCGCTGCGCGAGGGCGCCGGGGCCGCCGAGCCCGCGCCGCCGCCCGCGGTCGTCGCCGCCCGCCTGGGGGACGAGGCGGGCTGCGCCGGCGCGGGCCCGTCGGCCTGGGCCTCGGCCGGCGCCCGGCGCCGCCCGGCGTGCGGCGCGGTGCGGGCCGAGCCGAAGGGGGGACGGCCGTGACGCTCGTCGGAGCGGGGGAGATCGTCGGGCGGGCCCGGCGCGCCGGTCGCGGGGCGGCGGCGTTCGACGTCGTGCAGATCGAGCACGCGCAGGCCGCCGTGGCGGGCGCCGAACGCGCCGACGCCCCGGTCATCCTGCAGATCAGCGAGAACACGGCCCGCTACCACGGCGCGCTGCGGCCCGTCGGCGCGGCCGTCCTGGAGGTCGCCGCGGCCGCCCGCGTGCCGGCGGCCGTCCACCTGGACCACGCCACCGGCCCCGGCCTGGTGGACACGGCGGTCGACCTGGGGTTCGGCTCGGTGATGTACGACGCGTCGGCGCTGGAGCACGACCGCAACGTCGCGGCCACCGCCGAGATCGCCGCCCGCTGCCACGCGCGCGGCGTGTGGGTGGAGGCCGGGCTCGGCGAGATCGGCGGCACGGACGGCGTGCACGACCCCGCGGCGCGCACCGACCCCGGCGAGGCCGCCGCGTACGTCGCCGCCACCGGCGTGGACGCGCTGGCGGTCGCGGTCGGCACGTCGCATGCGGTGCCCACCCGGACCGCGGTGCTCGACCTCGGCCGGATCGCCGCGCTGCGCGCCGCCGTGCCCGTGCCGCTGGTGCTGCACGGCTCCTCGGGCGTGCCCGACGAGGGGCTGGCGCAGGCGGTCGCGGCGGGCATCACCAAGGTCAACGTCGCCACCCGGCTCAACCAGGTCTACACGCGGGCGGTCCGCGAGCGCCTGGCGGCCGAGCCGGAGGCGGTCGATCCGCGGCGCTACGTCGCCTCCGCCCGCGACGCCGTGGCCGGGGAGGTGGAGCATCTGCTCGGCGTGCTGGGCGCCGCCGATGTGATGCGCACGGCCCGGTGGGGCTGAGGAGGACGCCGTGGCGGGGAGGCCGGCGCTGCCGGCGTCGTGTGCCGCCGGGACCCTCGAGGCCGGCGCGGCCGAGGCGCGCCGCCTGCTGCTGCGGGAGCTGACCGGCTGAACCCGTCCGCGCCGATTCCGGAGTGGACGTGCGGCGGAATGTCCGCTATGTTGTTCTCGACTTGAGATGGACTCAGTTTGAGAATGACTGGAGGGCGGTGCGATGGCCGGGCCGGACGAGCAGGACGAGCGGGCGTTCCTGGAGAGCTACGACCCGCGGGCCTTCGACCCGGTCGCGGTGACGGTCGACGTGGTCGCGCTCACCATCCGCGACGGCGCCCTGCACGTGCTGCTGGTGCGGCGCGGCGAGCCCCCCTTCGCGGGGATGTGGGCGCTGCCCGGCGGGTTCTTGCGCGGCGTCCGCGACGCCGAGGACCTGCCCGAGGCGGCGGTGCGGGAGCTGGCCGAGGAGACCGGCGTGTCCGCCGCGGACGGCCCGCTCGAGCGCGTCCACCTGGAGCAGCTCGGCACCTACGGCGCCCCCGGCCGCGACCCGCGCATGCGCGTCGTCTCGGTCGCCTACCTGGCGTTCGCGCCCGAGCTGCCCGACCCCGAGGCGGGCGGCGACGCGGCCGACGCGGCGTGGACGCCGGTGGACGCGCTCGGCCTGACCGAGGCGGGGGACCAGCGTCCGGGCACCACCCGCAGGCTCGCCTTCGACCACGCGCGGATCGTGTCCGACGGGCTGGAGCGGGCCCGGTCCAAGCTGGAGTACACGCCCCTGGCCACCGCGTTCTGCGCCGCCGAGTTCACCATCCCCGAGCTGCGCGCGGTGTACGAGGCGGTGTGGGGCGAGGAGCTGCACGCGGGCAACTTCCACCGCAAGGTCCTGTCGGTCCCCGGCTTCGTGGAGAGCACCGGCGGCACCGCCGACAGGGGCGGGCGGCGCGGCGGCCCGCGCCCCCGGCTCTACCGGGCGGGCGACGCGCGCCTGCTGCATCCGGCGCTGCTGCGGCCCAGCCGGGAGGAGGAGATCCGATGACGACGCTCGACCTCGACGAGGCGCTGGCGCTGCTCGACCGCGCCCGCACCCCCGCCGAACTGTTCGGCGACGACCCCGCCGAAGCGCCCCGCGTCTACCGGCGCCTGGCCCGCGTGCTGCACCCGGACGCCGCAGGCGGCCGCACCGAGGACGCGTTCGCCCGGCTCAACGCGCTCTGGCGCGGCTACCGCGGGGCCGACCCGCACACGATCACCACGCCGCGGCACGCCTACCGGCTGCTCGGCCGCGCGGCGCGCGGCGACCTGGCCGACCTCTACCGCGCCCACGACGAGACGGCCGGCCTGCGGGACGGCGAGGTGCTCGTCAAGATGCCGCGGGACCCGGGCGACAGCGACCTGATCGAACGCGAGGCGGTGGCGCTGCGCACGCTGCGCGAGGAGGGGGACCGCCGGTTCCGCCCGTACGCGCCGACGCTGGTCGCGACGTTCCGGCACCAGGACGCGGCCACCGGGGCGCGCCGCCGCGTCAACGTGATCGGCCGGCTCGCCGGCTTCCACAGCCTGGCCGAGGTGCGGGCGGCCCACCCCGGCGGGGTGGACCCGCGCGACGCCGCCTGGATGTGGCGGCGGCTGCTGGTCGCGCTGGGGTTCGCGCACCGCGCGGGCGTGCTGCACGGCGCGGTGCTCCCCGAGCACGTGCTCATCCACCCCGAGCAGCACGGCCTGGTCCTCGTCGACTGGTGCTACTCGGTGACCGCCGGGCACGCCGCCGGCGGCCGCGTGCCCGCGATGGTGGACCGCTACGCCGACTGGTACCCGCCGGAGGTCCCGGCGCGCCGGGCGGCCGGCCCCGCCACCGACATCCACATGGCGACCGGGTGCATGACCCACCTGATGGGCGACCGCGCGCCCAAGGCGATGCGGCTGTTCGCCCGGGGCTGCCGGCTGCCCGCCCAGAACCGCCGCCCCGGCGACGCCTGGCGGCTGCTGGCCGAACTGGACGAGCTGCTGGAGCGCCTGTACGGCCCGCGCAGGTTCCGCCCGTTCGCGATGCCCCCCGCCCGTTGACAGTCCCCGCGCACCGAGAGCCCGAACGAGAGGGAGTACCCATGGGAAGCGGACGCTGGTCCACCGACGTCTACGCCGCCGCAGCCGAATACCGCAAGGCCACGGGCGCCAGCGCCTTCGCCTACAGCGACAGCGGCGCCACCACCGTCCACCCCGACCTCGACCCGTCCGGGGTCGTCGTCCGGGAGAGCCGCGACTCCGACGAGCACCCCGAGTCCCTGGCGATCGCGGTGCTGTTCGATGTCACCGGCTCGATGCGCAGGGTGCCCCGCACGCTGCAGACGCGGCTGCCCGACCTGCTCGGCCTGCTGCTGCGCAAGGGGTACGTCGAGCACCCGCAGATCATGTTCGGCGCCATCGGCGACGCCACCTGCGACCGGGCCCCGCTGCAGATCGGCCAGTTCGAGTCCGACAACCGCATGGACGACGACCTCGGCAAGATCCTGCTGGAGGGCGGGGGCGGCGGCCAGATGACCGAGTCCTACGAGCTGGCCATGTACTTCATGGCCCGGCACACCGCCCTGGACTGCGTGGAGAAGCGCGGCAAGCGCGGCTACCTGTTCATCATCGGCGACGAGCTGGCCTACCCGGCGGTCAAGCGCGCCGAGGTCGCCCGGCTGATCGGGCGGGCGCCGAAGGAGGACGTCCCCGTCGCCGACATCGTCCGGGAGCTGCAGCGCAAGTTCGAGGTGTTCTTCATCATCCCCGAGGGCGGCTACCACGCCGGCGACCCCAGGCTGCGCGACTTCTGGCAGGACCTGCTCGGCCAGAACGTGCTGTACCTGGACGACCCGGCCGCCGTCTGCGAGACGATCGCGCTGACCATCGGGCTCGGCGAGGACGCCATCGACCTGCGGCAGGGCCTGGACCACCTGGAGGAGTTCGGCTCGACCGCCGGCCCCTCGGTGTCGCGCGCCCTGGCCCGCCTCGACGCCTCCCGGGCCCCGGCCGCGGTATCGTCCGCGCCCGCCGATCTGGGCACCGGCCCGGCCCGCCACACCCGCCTGTGACACCGGAGGGCGGCAGGCGATGCGGCACGTGATCGTGGCCGACCTCGGGTTCGGCGACGCGGGCAAGGGCACCGTCGTGGACTGGCTCTGCGCACGGGGGCCGGAGCCGGTCCACGCGGTGGTGCGGTTCAACGGGGGCGCGCAGGCGGCGCACAACGTCGTCGCCCCGGACGGGCGGCACCACACCTTCGCCCAGTTCGGCTCGGGGACCTTCACGCCGGGGGTGCGGACGCACCTGTCGCGCTTCATGCTCGTGGACCCCCTGGCGCTGGCCGCCGAGGCGGCGCGGCTGCGGGCGCTGGGGGTCCCCGACGCGCTCGACCGGCTGACCGTCGACCGCGACGCGCTGCTGACCACGCCCTACCACCGGGCCGCCAACCGGGCGCGGGAGACCGCCCGGGGCGCGGCCCGGCACGGCTCCTGCGGCATGGGCATCGGCGAGACCGCCGCGTACGCCCTGTCCCACGCCGACGCACCCCGCGCGGGGGACTGCCTGTCGCCCGCGCGGCTGCGCCGGCGCCTGGCCGCGGTGCGCGACTGGTACCGCGACCAGTTCCCCGGCGGTGAGCCGGTGCCCGACGTCGCGGACTGCGCGGACGCGTTCGCCGCGTTCGGTGAACGCGTCCGCCTCGTCGGGGGCGAGCACCTGCACCGGCTGCTGCGCACCGGGAACGTCGTGTTCGAGGGCGCCCAGGGGGTGCTGCTGGACGAGTGGCACGGCTTCCACCCCTACACCACCTGGTCGACGACGACGTTCGCCAACGCCGAGACGCTGCTCGCCGAGGCCGGCGGCCAGGACGCCGTCCGCCTGGGCGTGCTGCGGGCCTACGCGACGCGGCACGGCCCCGGCCCGTTCGTCACCGAGGACCCCGCGCTGACGGCCGAACTGCCCGACCCGCACAACGGCACGGGCCGCTGGCAGGGCGCGTTCCGCGTCGGGCACCTGGACGCGGTCGCCCTCCGGTACGCCCGCGACGTGACCGGCGGGGTCGACGCGGTCGCCGTCACCCACCTGGACGTCGCCCGCGCCCGCTCCGACCTGCTGTGCTGCCGCGCGTACGACATCGGGGGGCGGCGCGTGGACCGGCTGCCCGCGGGCCCGGCGGGCGACCTCGACCGCCAGGCGGCGCTCACCCGGCGGCTGATGACCGCCCGTCCCGTCTACACGCCCCTGGCCGACCCCGTGGCGGCCGTCGAGGAGATCCTGGAAGCGCCCGTGGTGCTGCGGTCCTACGGCCCCACCGCCGCCGACAAGGAGAGCGCCCTCGCGGCGTCCGCCGCCGCCCCGCGCTGAAAAAACAGAAAAGACGCGCGGCAAAAGACCTGTGAGGCGCTCTCCCTGCGCCGGCATTGTCCGGTTCAGGTTCAAGGGGTCGCCGCAACCGCTTCCGCGGTCCCAGCCTCTCAGCCTTTCCGTCGGTTCTTCCGCTGGATCTCTCCTTCGGAGAACCTTCGGTCCAGCTCCCTCGCTCGTCTCACAGGCCTGTATCCAATATCGCGCGGCAGGTGATCCGGCACCAGGGGCCGGTGGGTGTTTTTGCGAGACGCCGAACCACTCTTTGCCGGAATCGGCGTATGCGGCGCCCCGCCGCCCGCACCGAAAAAAGAGATGACGCTGAGATAACGGCCGGGTGCGCAGGGTAGACGGTCAGCGACCCGAAGCCGGCGAGGTGGCGGGGGAGGAGAGCAGTGGTGGACGGCGGCGAGGCGCGTGGCCTGCTCCACCCCTTCCTGCTGCTGCTGATCTGCGAGCAGCCGGGGCACGGCTACGAGCTCATCGACCGGCTCGGCTGCCTGGGCGTATCCGGGGTGGAGCCCGGCCACGCCTACCGGGTGCTGCGCAACCTGGAGCGCGAGCGCCTGGTCACGTCCACCTGGGTCACCTCCGACGCCGGGCCCGCCCGCCGCCGCTACGAGCTGACCCGGCAGGGGCACGCCGACCTGGAGGCGTGGATGACCCGCCTGGCGCGGCTGCGCGAGGTGCTCGACTCCTGCCTGCTGCGGTGGAGCACGGCCGGCCAGGCGCCGCCCGGGTCGCCGAACGGGCGGTACGGGTCGTACACGGTCTCGTGAGCAGGGAGGGGAGCATGCGGATGGCCGAGGGACGGCCGGCGGCGCCCGCGGTCCGGGCCTCGTTCGAGCGCCGCCCCGGGCCCGGCCGGGCGCTGGACGGGCAGGCCGACGGCGTCGCGCGCGCCTGCCGGGACATGGCGGAGCGCTTCCGCGGCGGCGGCAGGCTGATCGTGTTCGGCAGCGACGGCGCGGCGGCCGACGCCCAGCACATCGCCGTGGAGTTCGTCCACCCGGTCATCGTGGGCAAGCGGGCGCTGCCCGCGGTGTCGCTGACCGACGACGCCGCGGCACTGACCGGGATCGCGGCGGCCGAGGGGCCGGAGGAGGTGTTCGCCGCGCAGGTGCGGCTGCTGGGCGCCCCGCACGACATCGCGCTCGGCCTGTCGGCCGACGGCCGGTGCCCCGAGGTCCGCCGCGGGCTGGCGGCCGCCCGCGGCCTCGGCATGCTGACGGTCGCGCTGGCCGGCGCCGGCGGGGGAGACGTCGCCGCGGAAGCCGACCACCCGCTGACCACCCCCTGCGACGACCCGTGCGTGGTGAAGGAGATGCACGTGACGCTGTACCACCTGCTCTGGGAGCTGGTGCACGTGTTCCTGGAGCACCCCGCGACGGCGGAGCGGAGCGATGGACACGGCGACGGACACGGTGATGGGCAAGGCGGTGGACACGGCGATGGGCACTGACGCCGACGGGCCGCGCTGCCGCGACGAGGTCTGCGTGACCTGCTCCGACCGCGCCGTCCCCGTCAGGATCCGCGAGCTGCTGGGCGACGGGCTCGCCGTCGCCGACACCGACGCCGGCCCGGAGGAGATCAGCGTGGCGCTGGTGGACGCCGGGCCGGGAGACGTCGTGCTCGTCCACGCCAAGGAGGCCATCGCCGTCGTGGAGGACGCGCCATGACCGTGCCGGACGACACCGGGATGCGGACGCTCTACCCCTTCCTGTACTCGGGCGGCGCCGGCGCCGGCGCCCTGCTGGCGGACGCGGCCCGCTCGGCCGCCGAGAAGACCGCCGAGATCGCCGAACTGCGCGCCCTGCTGGCCGGACGGCACGGCGAGGCGCTGCTGGACTGCGCCCGCCGGCTGGCGGAGGCGTTCCGGGCCGGCGGCAGGCTGCTGACGTTCGGCAACGGCGGCAGCAGCACCGACGCGCTGGCGGTGGCGCGGCTGTTCGCCTGCCCGCCGCCGCCCGCGCGGCCGCTGCCGGCCATCTCGCTGCCGCACGACGTGGCCACGCTGACCGCGCTGTCCAACGACGTCGGGTTCGAGGTCGTCTTCGCGCGCCGGCTCGCCGCCCTGGGCCGCCGCGGCGACATCGCCCTGGGCCTGTCCACCAGCGGCGGCTCGCGCAACCTGCTGCGCGCCTTCGAGGAGGCCGCCGGACGCGGCATGGTCACGGTCGGCCTCGCCGGATACGACGGGGGCGCGATGGCCGAGGCCGGGACCGTCCGGCACCTGTTCGTCGTGCCGTCGTCGTCGGTGCACCGCATCCAGGAGGCCCAGACCACCCTCTACCACGTGCTGTGGGAGCTGACCCGGCGGGCGCTGGAGGGGGACCTGTGACCTCGGCCGCCGACCCGGTGCCGCGCACGCGGATCCGCATCCGCGTCGAGGGGATCGTCCAGGGGGTCGGGTTCCGGCCGTTCGTGCACGAACTCGCGGACGAGCACGGCATCGCCGGCTTCGTCGGCAACGACTCGGCCGGCGTGTTCGCCGAGGCGGAAGGGGCCCCTTCGGCGCTGGAGCGGTTCGTGGCCGACCTGGAGCGGCGGGCCCCGCCCCTGGCGCGGGTCGAACGGGTCGTCACCGAGCCGCGCGAGCCGCGCGGGGAACGCGGGTTCCGCATCGTCGCCAGCGTCGGCGGCGCCGCCCGGCAGGCGCTCGTGCCGCCCGACGCGGCGACGTGCGCCGCCTGCGTCCGCGAGGTCTTCGACCCGTCCGCGCGGCGGCACCGCTACGCGTTCACCAACTGCACCGACTGCGGGCCGCGGTTCACGATCGTCACGGACGTGCCGTACGACCGGGGCAACACCACCATGGCCGCGTTCCCCATGTGCGGCGACTGCGCGCGCGAGTACGCCGACCCGCGCGACCGCCGCTTCCACGCCCAGCCGGTGTGCTGCCCGGCGTGCGGGCCCGCGCTGCGCCTCCTCGGGCCGGACGGCCGGGCGGCGGCGGTGGCGGACCCCGTCGGGACCGCCGCGCGCTGGCTGCTGCGCGGCAGGGTCCTGGCGGTCAAGGGGCTCGGCGGATACCACCTGGCCGCGCTCGCCGGGCACGAGGAGGCGGTGGCGGCGCTGCGCGCCCGCAAGCACCGCGAGGACAAGCCGTTCGCGGTGGCGGCGACGGCCGCGGCCGACGCCCACGCCCTCGTCCACCTGGAGCCCGAGGCCGAGCGGCTGCTGACCGGCGCCCGCGCCCCGATCGTGCTGGCGCCCCGCCGGGCCGGCGCTGGGGTCGCCGCCGCGGTGGCGCCCGGCAGCCGCTGGCTGGGGGTCATGCTGCCGTACACGCCGCTGCACCATCTGCTGCTGCGGCGGGTCGCCCGGCCCGTCGTGCTGACCAGCGGCAACCGGTCCGACGAGCCGATCGCCCACCGCGACGACGACGCCGTGGCCGGGCTGGCGGGCATCGCCGACGGGTTCCTGCTGCACGACCGGCCGATCCACGTGCGCACCGACGACTCGGTGGTGCGGGTGTTCCGCGGGCGGCCCTACCCGGTGCGCCGCTCCCGCGGGTACGCGCCGTCGCCGGTGACCGTGCGCGGCCGGTTCCCGCGGCCCGTGCTGGCCTGCGGCGCCGAACTGAAGAACACCTTCTGCGTGGCCAAGGGCGACCGGGCGTTCCTGTCCCACCACATCGGCGACCTGGAGAACTACGAGACGCTGCGCTCCTACGTCGAGGGCATCGCGCATTTCCGCCGGGTGTTCGACGTCCGGCCGGAGGTGGTGGCGCACGACCTGCACCCGGAGTACCTGTCCACCAAGTACGCGCTGGAGCAGGCCGACGCGGAGCCGGTCGGCGTGCAGCACCACCACGCGCACATCGCGTCCTGCCTGGCTGACAACGGGGTGTGCGGCCCGGTGATCGGCGTGGCGTTCGACGGGCTCGGCTACGGCGACGACGGCGTGCTGTGGGGCGGCGAGCTGCTCGTCGCCGACCTGGCCGGGTACGAGCGGGCCGGGCACCTGGCGGCCGTGCCCATGCCCGGCGGGGCCGCGGCGGTCCGCGAGCCGTGGCGCATGGCCGCCGCCTACCTGGACGCCCTCTACGGCGGCGACCTGCCCGACCTGGACGTCGTCCGGCGGCACCGCGACCGCTGGGCGGCGGTCGCCGCGATGGCGCGCACGGGCACCAACGCCCCGCTCACCACCAGCGCCGGGCGGCTGTTCGACGCGGTGTCGGCCATCGCGGGCGTGCGCGACGCGGTCACCTACGAGGGGCAGGCCGCCGTCGAACTGGAGCAGCGGGTGTACCTCGGCGAGCACGGCGCCTACCGGGCCGGGCTGGCCGAGCGGCCGCGGCTGGTGATCTCCGGGCACGATCTGGTGCGGGCCGCGGTCGACGACCTGGCGGCCGGGGCGGACGCCGGGCGCGTCGCCGCCCGGTTCCACAACGGCCTGGCGCGCGCCGTCGCCGACGCCGCCGACGTGCTGCGGCAGCGGACCGGCCTTCGCACGGTCGCGCTGTCCGGCGGGGTCTTCCAGAACCTGGTGCTGCTCGAACGGGTGGTGTCCGGGCTGGAGGAGGCCGGGTTCGCGGTGCTCGTCCACTCCCGCGTGCCGCCCAACGACGGCGGGATCTCCCTAGGCCAGGCCGTCGTGGCCGCCGCCCGCGACCGCCGCGCGCCCCTGAACCGCGCCCCATGAACTGCGCCCCCTGCGCTGCGGCTCCTCTGGGCCTTTGACCGGCGGGGCCGCTAGCAGATCCGCGGGAGCGGGTCGCCGACGAGCATGTCGATGATCCGGGTCCCGCCGATGGACGTCTCCAGCAGCACCAGGCCGGCCGGCTCGTCCTCGACGCGCCCCACCACCGCCGCGTCCGCGCCGAGGGGGTGCGAACGCAGCGCCTCCAGGGCGGCGTCGGCGCGGTCGCCGTCGACCACCGCGACGAACCGGCCCTCGCACGCCACGTACAGCGGGTCGATGCCCAGCAGCTCGCACGCGCCGTTCACCACCGGCCGCACCGGCAGCGCCGGCTCCCGCAGCACGAACGCCGCGCCGGCCGCCCGCGCCACCTCGTTGAGGACCGTGGCGACCCCGCCCCGGGTGGCGTCGCGCAGCATCCGCACCCCGCCGGGCACCGCGTCCAGCAGCGCCGCGACCGGGCCGTGCAGCGGCGCGGTGTCGGACGCCAGCTCGGCCTCGATCTCCAGCTCGCCCCGCGCGACCATGATCGTGACACCGTGCTCGCCGATCGGCCCGGACACCAGCACGGCGTCGCCGGGCCGCACCTGCGCCGGCCCCAGCGCCGCGTCCCGCTCCAGCACGCCGACGCCCGCGGTGGTCACATAGCAGCCGTCCGCCTTGCCGCGCTCCACCACCTTGGTGTCGCCGGTGACGACGGCGACGCCCGCGCGTTCGGCCGCCGCGGCCATGGACGCGGCGATCCGCCGCAGGTCGTCGACGGGGAACCCCTCCTCCAGGATGAAGCCCGCCGACAGGTACAGCGGCCGCGCCCCGCACATCGCCAGGTCGTTGACGGTCCCGTTCACCGCCAGGTCGCCGATGTCGCCGCCGGGGAAGAACAGCGGCGACACCACGAACGAGTCGGTGGTGAAGGCGAGCCGGCCGGAGCCGACGGCCAGCACGGCGCCGTCGCCCAGCGGCTCCAGCGCCGGGTTGCGGAAGTGCTCCACGAACAGCGCCTCGACCAGCGTCTGCGTCGCCTTGCCGCCCGCGCCGTGCGCCAGCGTGATGTTCTTCTCCCGCACCCGGGGGCGGTGCCGCCGTACGCGCTCGATGCGTTCGAGCACCTGCTGCTCCCGCGACGGGTGCGCCGTGCCCGGCTCGCCCACGCTCATGCCGGCGACACCTCCTGCGCGCGGCGCCGCGTGAACCGCCCGAAGTTGTAGTAAGCGGCGCAGGCCCCCTCCGACGACACCATGCACGTGCCGATCGGCGTCTCGGGCGTGCACGCGGTGCCGAACACCTTGCACTCCCACGGTTTGAGCACGCCCTTGAGCACCTCGCCGCACTGGCACGCCTTCGGATCGGCCACCCGCACCCCCGGCACCCGGAAGATCCGCTCGGCGTCGTGGGCGGCGTAGGCGTCCCGCAGGCGCAGCGCCGAGTGGGAGATGAACCCCAGGCCGCGCCACTCGAAGTGCGGCCGCGGCTCCATCACCTCGGCGATCGCGCGCAGCGCGCGGGGGTTGCCGTCCCACGGGACGACCCGGCCGTACTGGTTCTCCACCTCGGCCCGCCCCTCGGCGAGCTGCTCCAGCAGCATGGCGACCGACTGCAGCACGTCCAGCGGCTCGAAGCCCGCGCACACCAGCGGCTTGCCGTGCTCGCGGGCGATGAACTCGTACGGGCGGCAGCCGATCACCGTGGACACGTGCCCGGGGCCGATGAAGCCGTCCAGCCGCAGGTCCGGCGAGTCCAGGATCGCCTTGATCGCCGGGATGATCGTCACGTGGTTGCAGAAGACCGAGAAGTTGGCCACGCCCTCGCGGGCCGCGCGCAGCACGGTCATCGCCGTGGACGGCGCCGTGGTCTCGAACCCGACCGCCAGGAACACCACGCGCCGGTCGGGATTGCGCCGGGCCAGCGCCAGCGCGTCCAGCGGCGAGTACACCATCCGGATGTCGGCGCCCTCGGCCTTGGCGTCCAGGAACGAGCCGCGCCCGCCCGGCACCCGCATCATGTCGCCGAACGACGTCATGATCACATCGGGGTGGCGGGCGATGGCGATGGCGTCGTCCACCCGGCCCATGGGGATCACGCAGACCGGGCATCCCGGGCCGTGCACCAGCGTCACGTTCTCCGGAAGGTGGTCCTCCAGGCCGTGCCGGTAGATGGTGTGCGTGTGGCCGCCGCACACCTCCATGAACTTGTAGCGCCGTCCCGGCTCGCACAGCGCGGCGATCCGCGCGGCCACCGCCCGCGCCCTGCCCGCGTCGCGGTACTCGTCGACGAACCGCATGTCGTCAGCCGCCTCGTCTCAGGTGATGTCGGACGTCCAGGTGGTGTCCGGCGTCCAGGTGATGTCGGATGTCAGGTGATGTCGGACGTCTAGGTGATGTCTGATTCGGTGAGCGCCGCCACCTCGTCGGTGTAGGCCTGGCCGAGTCCGTCGAGCAGGGCCAGCGTCGCCGCCGCCTCCGCCTCGTCGATCTTGGACATGGCGAAGCCGACGTGCACGAGCACCCAGTCGCCGGGGCGCACCTCGTCCTCGCCCAGCAGCCCGATGCTGATGGCGCGGCGGACGCCCGCCACCTCGACCCGGGCCAGGTCGGTCCGGTCCGGCAGGATCTCCACGATCTCACCGGGGATGCCGAGACACATCCGCCGCCCCTCCGCTCACATCCGCGCCATCTTGTAGTAGCGCCGCATCGCCGGGAACTCCTTCCACAGCAGTGCGAGCAGCCCGATGCCGCCCAGGACGGCCAGCCGCGTCCACGGCCGCCCCGCCTCCCGCGCGTCCCGTCGTTCGTAGCGTCGCCGCATGGCCCTGCTCCCTCCTCGTCCGCGGGCGCCCCCGCGCCCGCCTCGCCGCCCGCACGCCGCCTCAGCCCGGCGGCAGGTTCGGCATGACCGGCAGGATCGGCTCGTGCCGCTTGGGGTTCACCCCGGTCGAGCGCCGCGCGTCGGCGGTGCCGTCCAGATGGTGCCCCGTCTGCCTCCTGTAGGCGCCCTTCTTGTTGCCCTGGTTCACCCGCTTGGTGTGCGCGGGCGCGTCGGGCTTGACGTCCGGTTTGCCCACTCGGATCGCTGCCATCGTCGTCGCCTCCTCTCAGGTCGCCGCGGCGCGGTGGCGGTGCGCGCCGCGGGGTCCGCCGCGCCCGGCGAGCCCGGCGAAGAACCGGTCGATCTCCGGCCAGACCTCCCGTCCGCCCGACAGCCCCTTCCAGGAGCCGCGGACGACGGCCACCAGCCGGTAGCACTCGTCGATGGGGACGAGCCACTGCTCGTCGGCGCCGCGCACGGTGTTGACCAGCAGGGCCTCCACGGCGGGGCGCATCGACCGCAGCGGCTCGCACGCCTCGGCGACCCGCCGCCACCGGCCGGGGTCCACCTCGCAGCGGGTGGCGCCCGCCGGGCTCGGGTAGTGCGCTCGGACGGCGCCGTCGGTCCCGCGGACGAAGAACGCCAGCCCCACCGGGACGCCCAGCTCGGCCGCCGGCACCCCGCTCAGCCGGACCCGCCGGTCCGGGACCAGCAGGTAGTGGCCGCGGCCCGCCGCCTCCCGCTCGAACAGCAGCCCGCATGCCCGGCACGCGCACAGCAGGTGGTCCTGCCGCTCGTCGAGCAGGTGGGCGTGCGCGTCGGGGACGCCGGCGCCGCACAGGTCGCAGCGCTCGCCGGAGCCGCGGCCGAGGCCGTCCGCCCGCCGCCTGATCGCCCGCTGGAGCGCACCGGCCGTCACGTCGCCCCCTCCCGGGGAGCGCGGCGGGTGCGCAGCAGCGCCTCGACGGGCACGAACGCCGCCGGCGCTCCGGCGCGCCCGCCGCCGGCGGAGCCGTCCGCGGCCGGGCCGTCCGGGCCGGAGGGGACCTGCTCGACCGCCGACACCTCCGGCACCGCCGCCAGCACGGCGTCCCTGACCGCCGTCTCCAGCGTCCGCGCCGACGACGCGCACGACCCGCAGCCGCCGGTCAGGCGCACCCGGGCCACCCCGCCGTCGACACCGCTCAGCTCGACGTCCCCGCCGTGCGACCGCAGGTAGGGGCGCACCCGCTCCAGCGCTCCCCGCACCCGCTGCTCGACGGACGCCGGATGCAGGCCGTGCAGGGCCAGCAGGTGGCCGACCAGCTCGTCGTCGGCGAGCGCGGCGGCCGGTCCGGGCCCGGTGCGGTCCAGGATGCGGGCGAGCGCCTCCCCGTACACCTCGGTGAGCACCGCCACGGCGTCCAGCGCCGCCTCGGCGGTCGGCCCCGGCGTCTGCTCCAGTCGCGCCAGCAGCCGTTCCAGCAGGGCCCGGCCCCGCGCTTCCGCCGCGCCGCCCCGCCGCCGCTGCCCCGGACCGCCGTCCGCGGTCGGCCCGTCCG